>CALFMR010000113.1 GCA_937880585.1 uncultured Acidobacteriota bacterium | reverse complement strand
GATCACCGCCGTCGCGATAATAAAGGCAGCGGAGCTGCCCGTCGCTGCCGTCGCGATTGACGACCCAGACGTCCGAGTTGCCCGCCCGCGTCGAGACGAACGCGAGCTTCGTCCCGTCGGGCGACCAGGCCGGCAGCCAGTTCTGTACGGCCAGCGAGCCATGCGCCGGCCGTTCGAGCGCGCGACCTGGCTGCGCCAGATTCGCGACATAGATGTCCGGCGGCCCGGTCAGCCACGACGTGTAGGCGAGCAGACGGCCGTCGGGCGACCATGCGGGCGCGATGTTGAGGTGCCGGTTGACGGTGAACCGCCGCTGGTTGGCGCCGTCATAGTCGGACAGATAGATCTCCTTCGCCTGCGCACCGGCTTGAACGGGCCGGCCGCTCACGCGGCCCGTGTCGCGGTCCGACGAGAAGGCGAGCTTCGTCCGCGCCACGCCGTCGAGGCCCTTCGTCTGCTTGTGGAAGTCGTCGGCGATCGCGTGCGCGCAGTAGCGCGGGTTGTCGACCTTGCAGTTCGGATAGCGCGCGCCGAACGGCTGCCGGCCCTGCGTCTCGCCGCGGACGGAGATGAGGCGCAGTTCGATGGCCATGTCACCGCCGCTGCGGCTCGCGCTGCCGACGAGCACGAAGTCCGCGCCGATGTCCGTCCATTGCTGATAGGGCAGCGAGTCGGCTGGCCGGACGGGGATCGACGCGGTCTCCGCGCGCGGGATCACGTAGTACTCGCGCTCGAAGTCGATGTCGTTCCAGAGCACATCGGCCACCGTCTTCGCCGCGGCCGCGAGCTCCGCGTCGCCGCCGTTGATCAGGAAGTCCGGGATGCCGATCTTCGGATGGTAGGCGGGATTCGATAGCGTGATCGTCACGTCGGTCTGCGAGCTCTGCGCGAGCGCCTCGACGCGAAACGCGCCGTCTCGTCCGCCAGTCGTGACCGCCACGGCCAGCACGCCGCCGACGATCCCCACGGAAAAAATACGCCTCATCGTCATGCTCACGGTCACTGCACCCCGTACGGAAACCTGAGGTGAACGGTCAGCGCGTCGAACGCATAACCGGGAGGAAGCGGCGGCAGCCGCGAGTCGATCAGCGCGCTGCGGGATGCGCGGTCGAGCAGGCCGCTCCCGCTTGACTGCTCAATGGTGATATCGGCGATCGTGCCATCCTTCTGAATAGTAAATCGGATGATGGCCAGTCCCCGCTCGTCCTGCTGCCGCTGCCAGTGGCTCGCGATCGTCGACGCGACCTGCGCCAGATAGTCCGGGCAGCAGAAGTTCGCGAGATTTGTCTCGCCGCCGGTGCCGCCGCCGAAGCTCAACCCCGCGCCCGTCTGTAGCACGCCGGTGTCGACCGGCGTGTTGCCTTTGAACACCTGACGGCCCGTTACCGGAGGCGGCGGCGCCGGCGTCGGTCTCGGAGTCGCGCGAGCCGCGGGCTTCGTCGCGCGCGGCGGCGGTGCCGCCGGCTTGGGCGGCAAAGGCACGGGCGCGGCTGGCGGTGGAACCGGGCGCGGCACGACGGGACGCCGTGGCGGCGGCGCCACCTGTTCGACCGTGTGTCCGCCGATGCTCGTCTGTCCGGTCGTTCGAGGGCCCGGCGTGCCGCCGAGGCTGATCGTCATGACGTGCGCGGGCGGTTCATGACGGCTCAGCCAGTCGCGCGGCACGACGATCAGCAGTCCGACGACACCGAGGTGAACGGCGAACGACCAGGTCAGCGCGCGGTTCAGCCGGCGCGCGTCGTCCTGGACGGGGCCGAGGCGCGAGGAAGCCGCGTGCGTCATCGTCCGGTGGCCGGCTGCGTCTGCACGTTCACGGTATGGACGCCGCCCGCCTCGAGCCGATCCCACACGGAAATGATTTCGCCCATCGGGATGCCGGCATCCGAGGCGAGCATCACGCTCTGCTGGCCGCGGGCGTCGAGTGCCTGCTTGACGCGCTCGGCGAGGACATCGAGCGGCACGAGGTCGTCGCCGATTTCTACGCGATGGTCACGCCGGAAGCTGAGCGGCACCGTGATCGTCACCGGCGCCTGCGTTGCGCGCGACTGACGCGACTGCGGCAACTGCACCGGCAATCCCTGCTGCATCGTGGGCGCGGCCACCATGAAGATGATGAGCAGGACCAGCATGACGTCGACCAGCGGCACGACGTTGATCTCGGCGAGCGACGAGGACACGTGCGCGGCGCGGCCGCGCCGACCACCGCGTGCGGCGCCGTTCGACATGGGTTCGAGCTTGGGCACTGGCGTCTCCGCTCGGTTGACGGTCCGGATCGCCTACGTGAAGTTGCGTTCGGCGATCGTCAGGAACTCCATGGAGAAGTCGTCCATCTGGCCCGCGAACGCCTTCACGCCGCCCGTGATGTCGTTGTAGAAATAGACGGCCGGGATGGCCGCGAAGAGTCCCGCAGCCGTCGTCACCAGCGCCTCGGCGATGCCAGGCGCGACGACGTTCAGACTCGTCGAACCGGCGGCCGCGATGCTCTGAAACGACGTCATGATGCCCCAGACCGTCCCGAAGAGTCCGATGTACGGCGTGATGGAGGCCGTCGTGGCGAGGAACGAGACGCGCTGTTCGAGCTTGGCGATCTCGGTCGTCGAGGCACGAAGCAGCGATCGATCCACGGCGTCGAGGCTCTTGAGAGTTGGACGGCCGGCGGGCGTCACCGGCTTGCCGCTCGCGTCGGTCGGCGCGGGCGCCGCGCGAAGCTGCGCGTTCAGTTCCTGATAGCCGGCGAGGAACAAGCCGACGAGCGGACTCGCGCTGAGATTGCCGCACACCGATTGGACTTCGGAGAAGCGGCTGCTCTTGCGGAACGCATCGAGGAACGCCGACGTCTGTCGCGCCGCGCGGCTGAGCTGCATCTTCTTGAAGACGATGATGCCCCACGACATCGCGGAGAACGCGAGCAACGCCAGCAGGACGGCCTGCACGATGTGGCTGGCGTTCGCCACGAGTGACACGATGTCGGTTGAAGCAGCGGGACCGGAGGATGAACCGGTTGTAATGGCCTGGTCCTGCAAGGCCAGGGCCAGGATGCCGAGCAAGCGCAACACGCCCTCCACGAACTCTGTGGTGATGCGCCGCTGGGAAACAGCGCGGAACGTTGAAGCGTAACATGCGGTCTAGATGCTGTCAAAGGTCTGATATCATGAGAGTTCCGGCTTCGACATGCTTCGCTTCCTGAGCATCCGCCGCTTGGCGGTGATCGATCGCCTCGAGGTGGAGCTCGAACCGGGCCTCAACCTCATTACCGGCGAAACCGGCGCGGGCAAGTCCGTCGTCGTGCAGGCGATCGACTTGCTGGCCGGCGCGCGTGCGAGCGCGGATCTCGTGCGGACGGGCGAAGACACTGCCACGGTGCAGGCCGTGTTCGAACGCGCGGATGGACAGGAACTCGTCGTGCGCCGCGAAGTGTCGGCGCAAGGCCGCAGTCGCGCGTTCATCGACGACGCGCTCGCGACGACGGCGTCGCTGCGGGAGCTGGGACGATCGCTCGTCGATCTGCACGGGCAGCACGAGCACCAGACGTTGCTCGATCCGGCGGAGCATCTCGCATGCCTCGACGCGTTCGTCGGCCACGAAGATGCGGTCGAAGCGTTGGGCGAGGCATTCGACGCGTGGCGCACGGCGGCGGCGGCGCTCGATCGCGCACGGTTGGCGGATCGCGATCGCGCCGCACGTCTCGAGACTCTGCGCGGTCAGATCGAAGACATCGATCGCGTCAACCCGGTCAGTGGAGAAGACGAGGCGCTCGCCGCCGAACGCAGCGTGCTCGCCAACGCCGATCGCCTCGCGCGGCTCTCGTCGGAAGCGTACGCGGCGCTCTACGATGGCGACGCGGCGGTCCTGCCGCTCCTCGGCGGCGTGTGGAAACGCATCGCGGATCTCGCGGTCATCGATCCGCGGTTCGCGCCGTACCTCGAACATCGCGCCGGCGTGAAATCGAGCCTCGAAGACCTGGCGTTCTTCCTCCAGTCGTACGAGGCGACGCTCGACGCGCCGGCGGGGCGGCTCGAAGCCGTTGAATCGCGCGCGGCGCTGATCGATCGGCTGAAGAAACGCTACGGACCGACACTGGCCGACGTCATCGCGATGCGCGCGCGCCTCGGCGCAGAGCTCGACGCGTTCGAGTCGACGGCGCGCGTGTCCGATCTCGAAGCGACCGCGCACGCGGCGCGCGATCGGTTCCTGTCCGAGGCGCGCGCGGTATCGGCCGCGCGACGCACGGGCGCGGCGAAGCTCGCGCGTGACCTCGCGCGCGCGCTCGCCGATCTCGCGATGCCGCACGCGCGCGTCGAGCTGCCGGTTGTCGCGCTCGACACCGAGGACGACTGGTCGCGGCGCGGCATCGACCGCGCCGAGCTGCTCCTGTCGCCGAATCCCGGTGAGGAGCCACGCCCGCTCGCGCGCATCGCGTCGGGCGGCGAGCTGTCGCGCGTGCTCCTCGCGCTCCGCACGCTCGGCGACGACCGCCGTGCCCGCCAGACACTCATCTTTGATGAGGTGGACGCCGGCGTCGGCGGCGCCGCGGCCGATGCCGTCGGCGGACGGCTTCAGCAACTCGCGCGGCGGCATCAGGTGCTGTGCATCACCCATCTGCCTCAAATCGCCGCGCGCGATGCCGCGCACTTCCGCATTGCGAAGGAAGTTCGCGACGGACGCACGCTCACCGAGCTGGGCCGCCTCGACACCGCGGGCCGCGAGCATGAGATCGCGCGCATGATCGCCGGCGACCGCGTGTCGCCCGATGTCCTCGCTTCGGCCCGAGCGCTTTTGCACACGAGACAGGCAAGCGAAGAAAAATCGAATCTCAAGGCAGGACGCCGAGGCGCCGCGCCAGGAGGACGCACGCGTGGCGCGTAAGTACTTCATCGAGACGTTCGGCTGCCAGATGAACGTCCACGACTCCGAGCGCATGTCCGGTCTGCTCGAAGCTGACGGCTACACGCGCACCGATGACGAGACCGCCGCGGATCTCGTCGTCATCAACACGTGCAGCGTCCGTGAGCGCGCCGAGGAGAAGCTTTACACGCGGCTTGGCGAGATCCGCGAGCGCACGGCCGGCGGTCCCGCGCCACTCGTCGCCGTGACCGGCTGCGTCGCGCAGCAGGAAGGGGAGGCGCTCCTCGCGCGTCCGGGCGTCGACGTGGTCGCCGGCACACAAAGCCTGAAACGCCTACCTGCGCTGGCCGAGGCCGCGCGCCTCAGTCGGACGAAAACCATCGACGTCAATCCGCACGACGACGTGTCGTTTCCGCTGGGCGTAGTGCGACATTCGGATCCGGTCCGCGCGTGGGTCACGATCATCGAGGGGTGCAACGAGTTCTGCGCGTTCTGCGTCGTGCCGTACACGCGCGGGCACGAGCGCATGCGGCCGGCAGCGGACATCGTCGCCGAGGTTCGCGAGGCGGTGCGAGCTGGACGTGTCGAAGTGCAGCTGCTCGGTCAGATCGTCAATCACTATCAGGCGCCCGATGACTCGTCGTGCGACTTCGCCGAGCTGCTCGCGCGCGTGAGCGCGGTGCCTGGACTCGCGCGCATTCGATTTGCCAGTCCGCATCCGCGTCACGTGACGCCGGCGCTGATGCGCGCCATTCGCGACCTGCCGAATGTCTGCCGGCATTTGCACCTGCCGGTGCAGTCCGGATCGAACCGCGTGCTCCAGGCGATGCGCCGACGGCACACGCGCGAGACGTATTTCGATCTCGCCGACCGGTTGCGCGACACGGTGCCGGACATCACGCTATCGACCGACATGATCGTCGGCTTCCCGGGTGAGACGGACGAGGACTTCGAGGACACGCTGGATCTCGTCCGGCGCGTGCGCTTCCATTCGATGTTTTCGTTCAAGTACTCCGAGCGGCCGAATACGCTCGCCTCGAAGCGTCTGCCGGACAGCGTGCCGGAAGGGGAGAAGACGCGACGCATCGTCGCCTTGCAGGCGCTGCAGCGTGACATCCAGGCGGAGCTGTTCGCCGGCGAAGTCGGGCGAACGCATGACGTGCTCATCGACGGCGTCTCGCGGCGGCGTGCGTGGGAAGTCACTGGTCGTACGTCAGGCAACCTCATCGTCAATCTGCCAGGTCCGGCCGAGTGGATTGGCCATCTCGTGCCCGTGCGCATCACGGAAGCCGCGCCGAACAGCTTGCGGGGTGACGCCATCGGACCGGCGCTCGCACCAGCAGGTGGGGAAGGCTGACATGTTGATCGAGATGTCCATCCGCGGCCTGACGATTGACCCGGCGACCAACATGCCGATCGTGGTCCTGCGCGACGTCGACAACCAGCGCGCGCTTCCGATCTGGGTGGGGCCCGTCGAAGCCAACGCCATCGCGCTGCAAGTCGAGAACGTGATGCTGCCGCGGCCGATGACGCACGATCTCATCCGGAACGTGCTTCAGGATCTGGGCGCCGTGCTGCGCCGCGTGCTCATTACCGACCTACAGGACGGCACCTTCTTCGCCTATCTCGAGATCGTCCGCGACGGGGACGTGCTGCTTGTCGACGCGCGTCCGAGCGATGCGCTCGCGCTGTCGCTCCGGACGTCCGCGCCGATCTTCGTCGAGTCGTCGGTGCTCGACCGGGCCAAGTCGACCGATGTGTCCTCCGACCAAACCGACAGCGACCGGCTGCAGCAGTGGCTCGAGAGCCTCGATCCTGACGATCTCGGCTACAAGATGTAGTGTTCCTGTATTGACACGCCCCAACACGGCTCCTACAATGGCCGTACTCGACCGACTCCTCCTCAGGTCGCGCAAGGCCCTTACATGGTTATCTCGATCGCCAACCAGAAAGGCGGCGTTGGCAAGACGACGACCGCCATCAACCTGGCGGCGGCGCTGGCGCTCCGCAACAAGCGGACGCTCCTCATCGACCTCGATCCTCAGGCGAACAGCACGATGTCGTATCTCGACATCACCGGCGTCGAACGATCTGTCTACGATGTCTTCGTCGAGGCGAACCTGGCGCTCGAGGACGTCATCAAGCCGTCGACGCAGCCCAATCTCTGGGTCGCGCCGTCACGCATCGCGCTCGCCAAACTCGAGGCGCGTCTCGTCGGCGAGCTGGATTCGCACTTCAAGCTGAAGGATCGGCTGGCCACCGTGGCCGACCGGTTCGACGCGGTCGTGATCGACTGTCCGCCAGCATTGGGCCTGCTGACTGTCAACGCACTCGTCGCGTCGACGCACCTGCTGATTCCGATTCAGTCGTCGTACTTCGCGCTCGAGGGCACGGACGATTTGCTCGAGACGATCGAGAAGGTCCGCGCCCGCGCCAACCCCACGCTGCAAATCCTGGGCGTCGTCATCACGATGCACGACAAGCGAACGGCGCTCGCGCGCGACATTCGCACGCAGATCGACAAAGTGTTCGGCAAGAAAGTGTTCAAGACCGTGATTACCAAGAGCGTGCGACTCGAGGAGAGTCCCGCGTACAAGGAGTCCATCTTCCAGTTCGCTCCGGACTCGTCCGGGGCCACGGAGTACTACCGGCTCTGCGAGGAGGTCATCGATCGTGTCTAAGCGCGGCCTTCCAGTCTCACTCAAGATGCGCCACGACGAGCATTACGTCGACTCGCTCGCGAGCTCGGCCGGCAGTCCCATCGGGCGGACCGTGCCCATCGAGCTCGTGGAGCCCAATCCCGATCAGCCTCGCCAGGTCATGGGCGATCTTTCGGAGCTGATGGCCTCGATCAGCGAGAAGGGCGTCATCGAGCCTCTCGTGGTCAGACAGCGGGGATCCCGTTTTCAGATTGTGGCGGGCGAACGGCGCTATCAGGCTGCCGTTCGGGTCGGCCTGCGCGATCTGCCCGTCGTTATCCGCGAGGTTGACGACACCGAGATTATCGAGGTCGCGCTCGTCGAGAACCTCCAACGGAAGGACCTCGGCGCGTTCGAAGAAGCCGAAGCCATGGCCGCGCTCGCCAATCGATGCGGTTACACGCATGAAGACTTGGCGCGTCGCCTGGGGAAGTCTCGGACGAGCGTGACGGAGTCTTTGTCGCTCGCATCGATGCCCGACGAGGTTAGAAACCTTTGTCGGCTGGCCGACATTTCCTCTAAATCATTGCTTCTTCAGGTAGTTAGGCAGCAGACACCAGAGAAAATGACTGCGTTCGTCGAGCAGTTGACGCGCGACGCGGACGGCCAGATCACGCGCGAGCTCGCACGGAAGGCTGTCGCCAAGCCGAGGCTCGGACGGCCGAAGGCGTTCGTGTTCCACTACAAACCGTCGCACAAGAGCTTCAATCTCAAGCTGCATTTCAAGAAGTCGGACGTCGACAAGTCAGAAGTCATCGCCGCGCTCGAAGCCATCATCGCCGACCTGCGCCAGCAGTAAGCGGCGGAGGACCATCGCGCGAAGATCGCGAAGCGCGGACAAGAAAAATCACCGAGAGGATCCCGAGCGAAGCGAGCGTGTCGACGCGCCGTAGCGCTGCGGATTGGGCTCCAAGCGCATTGCAAAAGAAAAATGAAGCGCTGTCGTATTGAGGACGGCGCCGCATGGCTATACAGGTTCGTGCATGCATGCGCCGCGCACGAGGGCATCCTGCCGCGCGGCGAAAGCGAAAGCGCGAAGGCGCAAGCGGCGCGGATCCGGGGCTTTGCGAGCAGGCGCAAAGTGCGAACTAGGACCGACCAAGAAGAAGAGCGAGAGCGCGGGTGGCGAAAGCGATGTGGGTGCTGCGGATTGGCTCAGGCACACTGCAAAAGACAGGCTGGCTGCTGCTTTGTTAACATAACACTTCTTATCAGACTCTAGCAAAACAACTAGAACATCCAGCCTGTGGACGTTCTGCGGACGCCCGTCCACGGCCGCCTGCCCGGATCGTGCGTCGTGCTATCGTGACGCCTGCTGGTTCGATGAAGACGCTCGATCGCTACCTGATTCGTGAATGCCTGCCGCCGTTCTTCCTGGCGCTGGGGCTGTTCACATTTCTCCTGCAGGTCAAGCCGATGCTCGAGCGCGCCCAGGACCTGCTGGCCAAGGGCGTCCCGATCCCGACCGTCGGGTTCCTCCTGCTGACGCTCCTGCCGCAGGCCCTCGGCGTCACGATCCCGATGGCGTTTCTGGCCGGGCTCCTCATGGGCCTCGGGCGGCTCTCCGGCGACCGCGAGATCGTCGCGCTCCTGGCGTGCGGCGCGAGCCCCGTCCGGCTTCTGCGGCCGATCCTGTTGTTCGCGCTCGTGTGCGGCGCCGCGGACATGTACGTGCTCGTACATCTGGTGCCGAACGCCAACCAGCGGTTTCTCGTCGAGACCTACAAGCTCGTCGCCCAGCGCAGCGAGGCCGATATCAAGCCCGGCCTGTTCTACGAAG
>CALFMR010000112.1 GCA_937880585.1 uncultured Acidobacteriota bacterium | reverse complement strand
ATTCCAGCCGACGAAATCCAGTTCGACGGCTGGTTTCTCGGCGATCCGAACGGGCGTCTCTTTTGGTGGCGCGATCATCTTTACCGCGGGCTCACGGCGTGGCGCGCGGACTTCTACGAAGGGCTGTTCGCACGCGGCGCGATTGACGCCCTCGTCGAACGGGGCTTCCTCGTCGGGAGCCGACTGACCGGCCTTCAACTCGACGGTTACGCCCTCGTCGTTCAACACGACGTGCTGCCCTTTGTCGCCTATCCGTTCGCCTGGTGCGACGCCATGTTCAAGGACGCCGCGTCCTTCGTCCTGGACCTCGAACTCGAGCTGGCGCGCGAAGGCGTGACGACGCAGGACGCGAATCCGTTCAACATCGTGTTCGACGGGTGCC
This sequence comes from uncultured Acidobacteriota bacterium, assembly GCA_937880585.1. GTDB lineage: Bacteria > Acidobacteriota > Vicinamibacteria > Vicinamibacterales > SCN-69-37 > CALFMR01. Next base: position 7,136 of record CALFMR010000112.1, on the reverse strand, counting down.
GGCCGCGCTTTGTCGACTTCGCGTCGATCGTCCCTCTCGTCGCCGGCCGCGAGTGGCTCGGACGCAATCAGTTCATGCAGCACTTCGTCTGGCCGCTGCAGATGATGGCCGCCGGACATGGAAGGATTGCCAGGGCGCTGCTCCGCGATCCGCACTTGCGCCTGACGCCCGATGAGCAGGCCCTCGCGCAGAGGCTGGGCAACCGGATCTCGGCCGCGGCCCGTGCGGCCTCGCTGTACGAACGCGTGCGGTCGCGGCTCAGGCCGGCCGGCAACGAGACCTACGATCATGTGACCGTCGTCGAGGCCCTCCGCGCGTCGGTCGAGCGGATCGACATGCCTCGGACGCCGATCGACGCGCCCAAGGCCGCGCTCGCCGATCGCCACCCCTCTTCCGCATGGTCCGTTCGGCAGCGGTCGATCCATCGCGCCCTGGCGGCGGCGCGCCCCGCGTCCGTGCTCTGCGCGGAGGCAACCGAACCGTGGCCGGCCGTCTGTGCGGCTGCGGCAGGCGCCCGTGTCGTCGTGCTCGACACGAACGCCGCGGCGGTCGGCGGTCTGTATGCCGTCGCCAGGTCCGAGAAGCTCGACATCCTGCCGCTCATCATGGACATCGCCAATCCATCGCCGGCCATGGGGCTCTGCGGGCGCGCGCTTCGGCCGGCCGCGTCCCGTCTTCGATGCGACATGGTGCTCGCGCTCGACGTCATGCTCGATCTGATTTTCGGACTCGACCTGAACTTCGAGCAGGCGATTGCGACGCTGGGCCAGTTCGCGGTCCGGTGGCTCGTAGTGGATTTCCGGGCGTGGGAGGACTCGCGTGTGCGGCGTCGGAATCCCGAGCGCAAGGTGTTCTTTCCGCCTCGTTACTTCGCCTGGTACACCGAAGACAACTTGCGCGCGGCCCTCTCGAGGCAAGGTTTCGTCGTCGTCGAGACCATGGACGGAGACAGCGGCAGCAACCGGTTGCTGTTCTGCGAGCGGCGGGAGCTGAACGGCTGACGCACGCGCGGTGTCGGTGTCTCGCGTCAGATGGCGCCTGCCGCGGTTCGTCTAGCCGAGTGTGAGGCGCAGCTTGCGACCGTGAAAGCCTTCGGCCAGGCCGCTCGGCGATCGACACTCCAACCCTCGCAGGCGCAGCATGGCCATGAAAGTCTCGGTGGAAAACCAGTCGCGGTGCGTCTGCGTCCCGTACACGCGCAGGAGCGTCGCGACTTTCCGGCGCGCCTGCGCCGCCGTCACCGGAACATAGACGTTGGGCTGGCCGAGCCCGCCGTCCCATTTGGGGATCTCGTATTCCAGCACGACGTGGTCGCGAAACGTGTTCCACACGAGCTCGTTGACGACGCGGTGATCCTGGTGCCGGTCGCCGCGCTCGTGGCAGAAGATGACGTCGGGCTGCAGATCCTTCAAGCCCTCCGCGAACGCTTTGGCCTCGTCGTACTGCGCCGGGAGACGTCCGTCGCGAAGGTCGCCGAAGCGCAGCACGCCGCGTGATGAGCGGCGGACGAGCGCGGCCATGCCGCGGCGCGTTTCGGCCTGGCGCGGTCGCTCGCCCGTCAGCACGGCCCAATCGATCGTGATCGCGCGTTTTGCGGCCTGCAGGCACAACAGCGCGCCGCCGCAGCCGATCTCGATGTCGTCACAATGCGCGCCGACGCAGAGCACGCGCAGCGGCGCGCGGGGCGAGGCGTGGAGGAAGGCTAGGTCGTGCATGGCTCTTCTCGCATCATCGGGCCGATCGCGTCGTCCGGCTGGTTCGCCGGGATCGCGGGCGTCTGGCGGGGCGCGGCCTTCGCGTCGCGGCGCGCTCGGCCGACGGAGCGGCCGCCACTGCCCGCAGCAGGCGCGCGCGTTCGAGGTCGCGCGCGGCGTCGCGGACGGCGTCGAACCCCAGTCCGGATTGGACGGCAATGTCGAGGAGCGACGTCTCTCCCATCGATCGGCTGAGCGTCCAGAGCATCGCGCGCTCGCGCGTCTTCGGCTCACGCCCTCCGACCGACCCGTAGAGCCCGCGTGCGCCCAGTCTCGGCTCGCCCTTCGGACTGAGATTCCGATAACGGCCATTGCCTTCGATGACGTCGACGATGCGCCGGCAGGCCTCGAGGCTTTGCGCGAGACGCTCGGGTGTCACGAGCGCGAGATCGTCGGCCGACGAGTGGTACTCGGGATAACCGCCGTTGACGGCGCGCGTCAGGCGGCCGACCGGCAGATCGAATCCCGGTGAACACAGTTGCCGCTCGTCGTATCCGTAGGGTTCGAAGGGGATGACGCGGCCCGCCCGCGGCGGCTCGGCAAGGACGTAGCGCGCGATGTCGTCGATCTCGGCGCGGCCCGAGGGGGTCTGTTTGTAGGTGAGCGCGGAGGGATCGCCGAGCAGGGCCAGCACCAGGCCGTGCCGCACGCGTGACAACCGCCGCTCGTTCCGCTGGAGCCAGCAGAGCGACCCGATTGTCCCCGGCGCGAAGACCACGCGATAGGTGAAGCGTCGCGGCTCGCTCGCAAGCCAGCGTGCGAGCCACGTGGCCACCGCCATGCCGCTCGTGTTGTCATTGGCGAGCGACGGGTGACAGCAGTGCGCGAAGAGCAGCACTTCATCCCGAGTGGTGCCCGTGATGACGGCCTCGCCGTAGGTCAGCGATCCGCGGGCGAGCGAACTGTCGACGAGCACGTCGTAGGGACCATCGGCCAGCGCGCCAAGGTCGCGATGCCGCAGGCAGAATCCCCATGTGCGGCTGTAGTAGCTCGTCCGGTAGGGAATCCAGTCGGGGTGATCCGGAAGCGTGTGCAGGTGGGCGCGAAGGTCGTCGGCATCGAGCGTGGCGCGAACGGGTTCCGAGTAGCTGACGAGGTGGAGATTGTGGTCCGCGAAATCGACGAGTACCCGTCCGTGGCGATCGCGGACCGAGGCGCGCCGGATGTTCCACTCGGGCGGTACCTCCCAGTCGAAGACGCGCGTGCCCGTAGGCACTTCGTGGATCGCCAGCGGGACTTCCCGCTGAATGAGACGGAGCGTTCGCCGGACGCCGTCGCCGGTGATGCTGCGGCAGATCGGGTAGAGCTCGGCGACGAAGGCATGGATCGCTCGCCCCACGCGGCCGCCGTCGCGATCGGGCGCCTCGCTCACGACTGCGCCTTCCATCCCTGCCGTTCGCGAAACTCGCGCGCGAACCGATCGGCGTCGAAGTCCGGATACGCCGCGTCACGATCGGCGATCACGGTGGCGGCCTCGGGCCAGTCGATGCCGAAGGCCGGATCGTTCCAGCGCACGCCCGAGGCGAGGTCCGGCGCGTAGACGTCGCTCATCTGATAGAGCACGTCCGTGTCATCGGCGAGCGTCTGGAAGCCGTGCGCGACGCCGGATGGAATGAACACGGCCTCGTGGCTCGATTCGTCGAGACGCACGGCGTCGTGCCGCAGGTAGGTCGGCGAGTCCGGCCGCAGATCCAGCAGGACGTCATGGAGCCGTCCGCGGACGCAGCGGACGAGCTTGCCCTCGGCCGAAGGTGGCCACTGGAAGTGCAGGCCGCGTACGGTACCGCGCCGCACGTTGCGCGAGAGATTTGTCTGCACCATCGTCGCCGGCAGGCCCTCGGCGGCGAATTCGTCGGCCGAGAACAGGCGCGCGAACGATCCGCGCGCATCGACGTGGACGTCCGTGCGGACGAGCCGCGCGCCGGCGATCGAGAGGGGAGCGAACCGCATCTCACCGCCAGAAGAAGTCGTGATCGATCTGGTGCGTGTGCTGCAGATACTTGAGCTGCTTGAGACGCGTGAACGCGCGGAACTGGTAGGTCTCGGGCGCCATCTCGATGCGGGTGAAGAGCTCGCGGAGCTGCCGCGCGCCGTCGCGCGCGGTGTGCCGGCACCGGAAGCCGGGCAGCTCGGCGTGGATGCGATCGAACGACACGCGATAGCTGCGGTTGTCGCCGCGGCTGCTGCCGATGCTGATCTCGCAGCCGGGGAACTCGGCAGCCACCAGCTCGGCGATCTCGCGGATGCGGTAGTTCTCCGTGTTCTGCCCGACGTTGAAGATCTTGCCGCGGACGGCATCCGCCGGCGCGACGAGGCTGCGGTACACGGCCTCGCACATGTCCTCGACGTGGACGACCGGTCGCCACGGGCTGCCGTCGCTCGTCATCGCGATGCGATGAGTGGTCCAGGCGAGCGCGCAGAGATCGTTGATGACGATGTCGAACCGCATGCGCGGCGACGGGCCGTAGGCCGTGGCGTTGCGCAGGAACACCGGACAGAACGCGTCGCCCGCCATGGCGCCGACGTCCTGTTCGACCTTCACCTTGCACTCGGCATAGGTCGTTTGCGGATTGGGCGGCGTCCGTTCGTCCAACACGTCGCCCGACCCGGCGCCGTACACGCTGCACGACGACATGTAGACGAAACGCTGAATGCCCGCGCGCGCCGCGGCTTTCGCGAGCGCCACCGAGCCGGCGTGGTTGATCTTCCAGGTGACGGCCGGATTGTTCTCGCCGAGCGGGTCGTTCGACAGCTCCGCGAGGTGCGCGACCGCGTCGCAGCCGGCGAGATCCTCGACCGTGATGTCGCGCAGATCTTTCCGGAGCGTCAGCGGACTCCTCGCCTGGGCGCGGTTGTCGGTGTAGAGCCAGCCGTCCCGATAGAACCCGGTGTCGAGCCCGACGACGTCCAGGCCGCGATCGAGCAGGTACGGCGCAAGGACCGACCCGACGTAGCCGTCGACCCCGGTCACGAACACTTTCATCGTGCGCGTCAGATGACCCTCACAGTCGGAATCGGGACGACGAACCGGCCGCCCCACTCACGGATGTACTGGCACTGCTCGACGATCTCCGTCTCGAGGTTCCACGGCAGGATGAGCACGTAGTCCGGCCGCGTTTCACGCAGCCGTTCGGGAGGGAAGATCGGGATGCGCGTGCCCGGCGTGAACTTGCCGTGCTTGTACGGATTGCGATCGACCGTGTAGTCGACGAAGTCCTGGCCGATGCCGCAGTAGTTGAGCAGCGTGTTGCCCTTGCCCGGGGCGCCGTAGCCGGCCACGGACTTGCCCGCCGTCTTCGCCGCGATCAGGAACTCGAGAAGTGCCCGCTTGGTTTCGCGGACGCGAGTCTCGAAGCCGCGGTAGCCGCCAATCGCCGTGAGCCCCGCCGCCGCTTCACGCTCGAGGAGCGCCGCCACGCGCGGCGTGACGGGACGCCCGGCGTCGCCGGCGTGTTGCGCGTAGATACGAAGCGATCCGCCGTGTGTCGGCAGCTCCTCGACGTCGAAGACTGTCAGGCCGTGATGGGCGAAGACGGCGCGGACGGTCGTGAGCGACAGGTAGCTGAAGTGCTCGTGGTAGATCGTGTCGAACTGGTTGAACTCGATGAGCTTCAGCAGATGCGGGAACTCCATCGTGAGGAGTCCGTCTGGCGCGAGCAGGATCGGCATCCCCGCGACGAAGTCGTTCAGATCCGGCACGTGGGCGAGGACGTTGTTGCCGAGAAGCAGGTCCGCAGGGCCGTGTTCGGCGCGCACCTCGGCCGCCGTCGTCCGGCCGAAGAACCGCGTGACCGAGGGCACGCCTTTCTCACGGGCCACCGCCGCGACGTTGGCGGCTGGTTCGATGCCGAGCACGGTTACGCCGGCCGCGACGAAATGCTGGAGCAGGTATCCGTCGTTGCTCGCGATCTCGACGACCCGCTTGCCGGGGCCGATCGCGTAGCGATCCATCATGAGGCGGCAGTAACGCCGCGCGTGCTCGACCCAGCTGTCCGAATAGGACGAGAAGTAGGCGTACTCGCTGAAGATGTCTCCTGGAGCGACGAACTCTTCGAGCTGGACGAGGAAGCACTGCCCGCAGACGTAGACGTGCAGCGGGTAGAAGGGCTCCATCCGCGCCAGATGGTCGGCCGCGAGAAAGCTCTCGCAGAGCGGCGAGACGCCCAGGTCGACGAAGGTCTCGGTGAGCGGGCTGGCGCAGAAGCGGCAGACCGGAGACGCGACCGCGGCCGGACGGGATGGCGCCTCGAGCTGGTCCGCACGCGGCGTCGAGGGTGTCACAGCGATTAGTCCCGCGTCAGGGATGCCAGGCGGCCGCATGCCACCGACCGCCCACGACGGGCACCAGATCTATCACAACCATGCCGCGTGATTGCCGAAAGTGTCGAACCGTGAAGCCTCAGCCGACACGCGTCTGCGTGCCGCGTCGGTTCAGCGGCGGGCCGTCGGCACGTTCACACCATGACACGTGGTCTCCTCGACGTCCGCCATCCGGCACGGTCGATCAACACCAAGTAATGCTACGCTCGCACGAGTTGCGGCCCGCATCGCGGCGATCGCGCGCGCGCGACCGCGCGGAACGGTCGCCTCGCCGTCGCCCATGACAGAGCGCATGACTCGATCCGATCCCGATTGCCCCCCCGATCCGATGCGGCTTCCGGTCAATGCCGGACTGCCGGCAGCCGAGGCACATCCGCTCGACCTCGATGCGGGACCGCTCGTCAGTGTCGTGACCCCCTTCTACAACACCGCGGCCTATCTGGCTGAGTGCATCGAGAGCGTCCTCGCGCAGTCGTACCGGCATTTCGAATACATCCTCGTGGACAACCAGAGCACCGACGGGAGCCGCGCTCTGGCCGACGCCTTCGCGGCCCGCGATCCGCGGATCCGCGTGCACTCGACCGATCGATTCTTGTCGCAGCTCGAGAACTACAACGCGGCGCTCCGGCTCGTGTCGCCCGAGAGTCGGTTCGTCAAGATCGTCCAGGCCGACGACGCCGTCTTCCCCACGTGCCTCGAAGAGATGATGCGCCTCGCCGTTGCGCATCCGACGGTCGGCATCGTGAGCGCATTCATGCTGCGCGGTCGAGAAGTTCGGCTGGATCACTACGACTTTGCGTCCAACGTGGTGTCTGGACGCGCCATCGTGCGTGCACGGGTCCTCGACGACCGGAACTACTTCGCGTCGCCGACGACGGGGCTCATCCGATCCGAGATTGTGCGCGCGCGGCCTCGCTTTTTCGATCCCGATGACCTGCATGCCGCTACGGCGACCTCTCTTGACCTACTGCTGGACTCCGACTTCGGCTTCGTACCGCAGGTGCTCACGCTCGAACGACTGCGCCCCGAATCGATTCTCGGGCAGCTCGCCGACTTCGCCCC
>CALFMR010000111.1 GCA_937880585.1 uncultured Acidobacteriota bacterium | reverse complement strand
CTCTACGGCACGAACACCAGCCTGCGCCCGGCCACGTCCTGCCGCTGCCACGCGCGCTCAACGTCGGCGAGCGGCACGGCCTCGGTGTCGATGCGCAAGGTGCCCGCCGCGGCGAGCGCCCAGAGACTCGGGAACGTCTCGAAGATGGCGGTGCGAGGAATGCTGCCGCCGCCTCCGCTGCCGTAGATCTCGATTCCCGAGCTGCGCAATGTCGCGGCCGAGAGCGCAATCGTCGGTCCGGCCATCGATCCGATCTCGATCAGGCGCGTCCTCGACGACTCCGCTTTCAGATCGTGACCCGTGAGCGCGTCGAGAAGGACGGTCGTCGGCCGGCCCCAGAGATAGTCGAGGACGACGTCGAATGGGCCCTCGCGGACGAAGGCCGCGGCCAGATCGTCGTCCGACTGATCGAGCGCGACGATCGCGTCCGCACCAAGATCGGACAACGTCTCGAGCATGCGTGGATTGCGGCCGGCGGCGACGACGCGCCCGGCGCCGAGATGCTTGGCAATCTGGATGGCGAGTTTCCCGGCGACTCCGGTGGCACCGAGGATCAGCACCGTCTCGCCGCGCTCGAGCTTCGCGCGCCAAACGAGCGGCAGCCAGGACGACAACGCCGGGTTCGGCAGCGCCGCCGCGCGGATATCGTCGATCGCGTCGGGCACTGCCACCGTCCAGGCGCGTGACACGACGGTTCGTTCGGCCATCGTTCCGTACGGCGGACGAGGACCGCCGCAATACACCCGCGTGCCATCGTCGAGCACGCCGACTCCGTCGAGGCCGCAGACGACCGGCAATTCCGCGTGGCGATCGTAGTGCGTGCCCAGGGCGCGTCCTTTGTCGACATTCTTCAGCGACGCGGCGCGGACGTGGACGATCACTTCATCGGGACCGGCCTGCGGATCGGGAAAGTCGTCGAAACGCGGTGGCTGTCCAAACGTGTGCAGCACGGCAGCTTTCATGGGACGTTACCTCGCGGTGAGCGCCGGCGGCTCTTCCATCAGCATCCGGACCACGACGTCGGTGTCCGGCCGCGCCGAAGACGAGGCGCGTGCTTCGCTGACCACATGGCGGAGAGCGGCGAGCGTTTGCGCCGGACGCGCCTGCGCGCTCGGGCAGTGACTCAGAAGTCGCAGGAGCGCCGTGCCGGCTGCGAGCGGCGTCGGGTTGAAGTGGCTCGCCGCATCGAAGTTCGTGAACAGCAATCGTCCGACGCGGAGCGCCGGCCGCGAGCGCCAGCCGCGCCCATCGCCGAGACGCACGCGTCGGTCCGGCCCGCCGGCCACGCGCAGCCGGATCGGACGCGCGTACGGATGGATGCGGCCGTCCGGATCGATGACGGCGAATTCGTCGGAGAGATAGCGCGCGCCGGCCGCGACGAGTGCGTCGACGAGCGTGCTCTTGCCCGCGCCCGAGACGCCCGGCAGGAGCACCGCGCGATCGCGCACGGCGACGACGCCCGCGTGGATGAAGATGCGATCGGGCGCCGACACGGCGAGAAACGTCTGCAGGTCGGCGACCAGACAATCGGCAGCTTCGTCGATGGTTCTCGCCGTCCCGAGTGGCGCGGTGTTGACGAGCAGCCGGCAGGGCGCATCCGCGCCGCCGGCCGAATCGAGCGGCAACATGCGATACAACCGGTCCGGTTCATCACGTGCCCGCAGTCGCTTGAAAGGCGGCAGCCGATCGGCCAGCCGATCGAACAGCATCGCCTCGTCGACGCCGTCGTCCAGATCGATCTGGATGCGCCGCCCGTACGCGTCGAACGCCCGCGATGACCCGCGTCGGCCGAGCCCCACGAATGCCAGCGCGGCGCGCGCAGCGAGTTGGCTGGAACTGGCCGCACCGGCGGCTGCCTGCAGCCGCGTCGTCGCGCCGACCGAGACGTTCGGCGCGAGCGTCCGGCTCCGGTGTTCCGTGCACCAGGACTGCACGACGGCCGCGGGCCGCGTCGGCCGGCGTTTGGCGCGATATTCGACGCGTTCCCACCAGGTCGGTGACGACGCCCGTAGATCAGCGCGGACGTGTGCGGGTACCGGTGCGTATTCGGGATCGAGCGCGTCCAGGGCGCGGTCGATCTGAAACGTGATCCGGCGCGCGCGTGCGTCCTCGACGAACACACGCCAATCAAGCGCGTTCGCTGTACGGCGCAGGATCATTGTCGCGTCGGCCATCCAGTGCGACGTCGGAATCCCATGAAAGCGCAGACCGTGCGTGCACACGTGCAGCAACTGATCGGCGGGCGACAGCACGCGTGCGTCGACGCCGCCTATCTGCACGGATTCGCTGCGTGACCAGAATCCGGTGTCGATGCCGGGCGCGCAGCATTCGACGAGCGCGTAGGCGTGCAGATCGAGCGTCGCGCCGTGGGCGTCCGTGTAGCCGAGACCGTGCAGTGCGGCGCGAAGCGTCGGCGCGAGCGTGCGGAACGGCGTCCATCCGAGCCGCTCGAGCACGGCGTGCGCGCGAGGCGCCGCGTCGGGCGACACGAGGACGTCGACGTCACCGAACGGCCGCAACGCCGGCCGCTCGTAGGTCGCAATCGCGAGGGCCGCGCCTTTGAGGAGCAGCGTCTCGATGCCTTCGCGACGCAGCGCATCCAGTGCGGGCGCGACGCGTGCGGTGAGGTGCTGATGATGAATCCACGCGCGTCGATAGTGTTCGCGCAAGAGCTCCACGTCGGCCGCGTCGGTCACGGCCGCGCGCAGGTTCCACCAGACGAGCGGCAGCCACCAGTCGGACGCGGGATCGAAGCGCCATCGGTCCGCGCCCGCACGCCAGGCCGTCCACGCGGCCAGCGCGGCGTCGGGTGGCGCGAGGGCCGCGGCACGCAGCAGGCCGCGCCGGTCGGAGGTCGTGGCGGCCGGAGGCGACATCGGTGCTAGGATACGCGCACCGCTCTCCCCCCAGCGCTGGCGGCGACCTTTCGGACGGACGCTCATGGATCAACCGTTTCCGCGTGCGCGATCAGCCGGGTTGACCGTCGAGGATCTCGACGGTGAGCTCATCATCTATGACACGGAGCGCCAGAAGGCGCATTCGCTGAATGAAGGTGCTGCCGCGGTGTGGCAGCGCTGCGACGGCCGGACGTCGATCGAAGAGATCGATCGCGCCGTGGCCGACGCGCTCGGTCAGCCGCCGAATCTCGATCTCGTTTGGCAGGCGCTTCGTCAGCTCGACCACGCCGGCCTGCTCGAGCCGCCGCCCGACGCGGCCGTCTCCGTGACGTCGTCTCCGCACGTCCGTCGACGCGCGCTGCGTCAGCTCGGTTGGGCCGCGCTCGTCGGCGTGCCGCTCGTCGCGTCGATCGCGCTGCCCGCCACGGCCTCGGCGCAGGTCGTCGGGCCCGCCGGACCGGCAGGTCCGACCGGACCGGCTGGCGCGACCGGGCCTGCAGGCTCTGGTCCGACAGGTCCGGCCGGTGCGATGGGCGTGACCGGCGCGATTGGGCCAACAGGTCCGACTGGGCCGACCGGTCCGACGGGCCCCGTAGGACCCGTGTAGGGTGACGGCGTCGTGACGACCGCATTTCCTCTCGCTCGTTCGCGCGGGCTGACCGTCGAAGCGTTCGACGACGACCTCGTCGTCTATGACGTGGAACGGCAGCGCGCGCATTCCCTTCATGCCGTGGCCGCGACCGTATGGCGGTGTTGCGACGGACGCACGTCGGTCGAAGACATTGCCGCGCGCACGGCTGAAGCGTTCGGCCTGCCGCCGAACGTCGCGGCTGTCGAGGACGTGCTGCGCCAGCTCGACCTCGTCGATCTCCTCGAATCGCCGGTCGACGATGCGGCGCCGCTCGCAACGTCCGATGGTTCCGTGGCCCGTCGCGGCGCGCTGCGAAAGATGGGATGGGCGGCCGCGGCTGCCTTGCCCGTCGTGATGTCCATGGCGATCCCGCATGCGGCGTACGCGCAGTCGGTCGGTATTCCTGGGCCGACGGGTCCCGCGGGGCCGCCTGGGCCAACCGGTCCCACGGGGCCAGGGTTGCAGGGGCCGACCGGCGTCACCGGTGCAACTGGCGCGACGGGCTTGACGGGCGCGACGGGACCGACCGGTCCGACGGGGCCGCCCGGGTTTGTCATTGCTTAGCCGCAGTGCCGCGACGGACGCGCGACGGACGTCTCGCGCCCGTGCTAGCATCACCATCTGCCTTGGGTGCCCACGAGGGGCATAACGGGGAAGTCCGGTGCAAGACCGGCGCGGTCCCGCCACTGTGAGTGAAGGCGCGTCGCTTCGAGACGCCACTCGATCGAACGATCGGGGAAGGTGAAGCGACCGGCGAGTCTGAACGACCGACTCGCTCCTTCCAAGCCAGGAGACCTACCCAGGGATTCTCGCGGTCGACTTTCTGCGACGACAGAGAGCGTGCGCCCGGAATCTCCGGTTTCCCGGTTCGTTCCTCGCACCCCACTCGTCTCATCCAGCAGGTCGCGCCGCCTCGCCCGTGGAGGCACTCGCATGGCGCGCGCCCATTCGCCGTTCCGTTTCCATCGCGTCCGCACCGTTCTTCCGCTGTTCGCGTTTGCCGTCGTCCTCGTGTGTGGATGGCCGCCGCCTGCCGCGGCGCAGACGCCGGATGCGGCCGTGCACGGACGCGTGCTCGACCCGCTCGGCGCGCCAGTGCCCGGCGCGGCCGTGACACTCGTACGCGAAGGATCGCGCGCGGCTGACACGGTGGCCGATGCGCAGGGGCGCTACGCGTTTCACGGGCTCGGCGAGGGCCGCTATCAGATCGACGTGCGCGCGAACGGCTTCGCTCACCAACTCGGCGATCCCGTCTTCGTCGGCGCGGACGGCGATGTCGTCGTCGACGTCACGCTCGCCATCGGTGTCGAGCAGCAGGTCGTCGTGACGGCGGCAGCCACCGAGGCGCCGATGTCGCAGGTCGGTGCGTCGGTGAGCGTCATCGATCGGGCCACGCTCGACACGCTCGCGGCCCCCGACGCGCTCGACGCGATTCGTCTCGTGCCTGGCGCGGCCGTCGTGCAGAGCGGCGGACGCGGCGGCCTGACGTCCGTCTTCGTCCGAGGCGGCGCGTCCACGTTCACCAAGGTGCTCGTCGACGGCGTGCCGGCCAACGACATCGGCGGGGCGTTCGACTTCGGCAGTGTCGCGACGACCGGCCTCGATCGCATCGAGATGCTGCGCAACGCGAACAGCGTCCTGTACGGCAGCGATGCGCTCGCTGGCGTCATCGACTTGACGACGAGACGCGGGACGTCGCGGGTGCCGGAGGTGACGCTCGGCCTCGACGGCGGCAATTTCGGCACGGGCCGCGAGGAGGCGTCGATCGGCGGCGCGGTACGGCGCATCGACTACTTCGTCGACTACTCGCACTTCGACACCGACAACGACGCGCCGAACAGCGCCTATCGCAACGACACAGTCGCCGCGCGGTTCGGCTGGGCCGTCGACAGCCGGTCGAACGTCACCGTGACCGTCCGTCACATGGACGTCGGGGCCGGCAGTCCCAACGCGGTCGGCTTCTACGGCATCGCGGACGACTCGACGCTCGACACGGACGCGACCTATGTGAGCGCCGCGCTCGAGTCGCACCTGAGCCCGCGATGGCAGACGCTCGTGCGGTTCGCGTCGATGGACCAGGGCTATCACACCGTGAATCCGTCGCCGACGGGCGAGCCGTTCGATCCGTTCGACTCCGGCTTTCCGAACTATCTGGGCCACGTCGTGACGCTGACCGGCGCGAACGGATACTCGGTGACGGGGCAGGCGATCCTCGACTATGGCGGCATCTATCCGACGCCCTATGACGCGGACACGTCCAGGCGATCGGTCTACGGGCAGGCGACCGGGCATCTGGCGAACTGGCTGGATCTGTCGGCCGGCGCGCGCGTCGATCACGAATCCGGTTCGACGATCTACGCGGGCGGGACGCCGTCGGCAACGTCACGGACCAATCCCGGCGCATTTGTGGAGGCCCGCGTCGCGCTGGGCCGCGCGTTCGTGACGGGCGGCGTCGGCTACGACCACAATGCCATCTTCAAATCGGCCGTGACGCCGCGTATCTCGGCCGCGGTGTACCTGCGCGATCCGTCTGCCGCCGGCGCGTTTGGCGACACGAAGCTCACGTTCAACGCCGGTACGGGCATCAAGGCGCCGAACATCGGACAGGAGCTGTCGTCGCTGTACGCGCTCGTGCGGAGTCTGCCTGGCGGCGGGTCGTCGATCGGCGCGGCGATCTCGCCGCTCGGTCCCGAACGCAGTCGCAGCGTCGACGTCGGCGTCGAGCAGGGCCTGTGGCACGGACGCGCGCGTATCCGCGCGTCGTTCTTCCACAATCGCTTCTTGGATCTGCTCGAGTACGTGAGCGCCGGTGTGCTGCCTGAGCTCGGCATCCCGCCAGCGGTCGCCGAGGCGGCCGGCGCGGCCTATGTGAACTCGTCGTCATATCGCGCACGCGGTGTCGAGGTATCTGGGACGATCGCGGCGGGACCCGCGCTGCAGGTGACCGGCTCGTACACGCGGCTGCAGGCGGTCGTGACCGACTCGTTCGCGGCGAGCGCCCTCGCGCCGGCGTTCAATCCGGAGTTTCCCGACGTGCCGATCGGCGCCTACGGTCCGCTCGTGGGCGCGCCGCCGTTCCGGCATCCGGCGAATACCGGCAGCCTGCTCGTTACCTTCACGCGTGGTCCGCTGCGGGCCTCGTTGGACGGCTATTTCGCCGGCAAGGCGGACGACAGCACGTTCCTGAGCGACGGCTTCTTCGGCAACAGCCTGCTCCTGCCGAACCACGATCTCGACGCCGCCTATCAGCGGATCGACGCGAGCGTGGCGTATCGCGTCCTTCCGCGCGTGACGTGGTATCTGCGCGTCGAGAATCTGCGGAACCAGCTCGAGCAGGGCGCGTTCGGTTATCCCGCGCTGGGACGAAGCGCACGGACGGGCGTGACGATTGCGCTCGGCGGTGACGCCAGTCCTCGGCCGTGATGGCCGGCCCGCTGCCGTTCAGTGCTGGCGAGCGTTGACCGACGCGTAGACCATGGCCACGAATGCGTCAGGCGTGACTGGACCGTGCCCCCATCTCGCGTCGAAGGCGGCGGTTGGCTTCGATGCCTGGATGTCGACGAGTGACTTGCCGTCCTTGACGAGCGCCTGCATGCGCGTCTCGACCGCGCGGAGCATGTCGCCGTACGCGCGCAGATCGGCAACGGTCGTGGCCGGTCCGCGACCGGGAATGATCGGCTCGATGTCCTCGGCCGCCGCGCCGAAGTTCGTGACGTAGAAAGTCACCGTGGTGATCATCCCGGTCAGATCGCCGCCGCGGTCCGCATCGATGCGCGGATAGCCATCGCTCGTGAACACCGGTCCGAGATACAGGACGCCGCTGCCTTCGAAATGGATGAACGCGTCGCCGTCCGTGTAGTCGTTGCGCTGGTGCATGAGGTGCGCGTCTTCACCCTGCAGGTGGAGTTGGACGACCGCTGAAAAGCCGATGGCCGGCAACGCCAGTCCGCTTGGTATGGCGCCCCTGTCATTGGCAACGGCCTTCCACATCCGCCCGTACAGCGATTCCTGCGCGAACGTGATGGCTCCGCGGTGTCCCCATCCGCCGTCGAGAAACTCCACTGCACGTTCGTCGTCGATAGCGAGCGCGTACTTCACGGCCGGCGCGTGGACATCCTGCAAGGTGGCCAACGCCTTGGCGACGAGGTCGGGACTCTGGACGCCCACGACGAACGAGCTATCGCCGCTGACGACGAGCAGCAGATTGGCCTCGGCGTTCGAGATGAGATAGAAGCCGTGCGCGACCTCGGTGACGTGAGCGTCACCCGCGGCCGGCGGTGCGGCGGCTTGTGCACGTGGCCACGCGGTCAAACCGAGGAGCAGGACGAGCGACGCCAGGAGGGAGGCACGCGCGCGTCTGATCATGATAGTGCGCGCATTCTACGCCTTGTCGGGAGGCCCCAGGCGGGGACGAAAAAAGGCGGCACCCGAGGGGTGCCGCCTTTCGTGCTACCAGCGCGGTTCGGACCGACGGCCGCCGCCACCACCGAATCCGCCGCCGCCCTGAGGCTTCGGACGGGCTTCGTTGACGGTGAGCTGGCGCCCGCCGAAGTCGTGCTCGTGCAGTTTCGCGATCGCGCTCTGCGCGTCCGCGTCGGACGCCATTTCCACGAACGCGAAGCCCCGCGCGCGGCCGGTGGCCATGTCGCGAATGACGTTCACGCTTTCGACCGTCCCGGCGCCCGCGAAGAGCGTTTCGAGATCCTGTTCAGCCGCATCGTACGGCAGGTTTCCGACATAGAGCTTTCGAGCCATGAGTTGAGGGTCCACTTCTCGTTTCTTTCGAAACGCGGTTGATCGCGGTCCAAGATGGAGCCGCGTGATGGATTTGGCTGCCTGCGTGCCGTCCGGCCTCGTGCCGGATCTTCGTGAAAGGAGAAGCGAGATGGAGACGGCTCGAATCGACTCTGACGCGGATCAACGTAGCGGGCTAAAGTCCACCTGACAAGACACTAGTCTAGCACGTGCCGCCACCCGCGCGCTGGACGGGCCGCCGGCCACGTCCCGCGCCGCTCCGGATGTCGTGACGCGACCGTTCCGGTCAGCGCCCGGTGGGTGTGGTTGGTGCCGCGGGCGCTGGCGCGGCGGCTGGCGTGGGCGCCGCAGCCGGCAGCGCACCGTTCGTTGCGATGATCTGACGCGCGAGGTTGTTGACGACCGTGGCCCCTGCACGGGCTTCGGCGAGGTAGGCCGCGTGCAGCACCTGCTCGCGCCGCGACTTCAGGTTGTCGCGAATGCTGTCGTGGACGCTCGGCGTCGTCAGCTCGCGTTGGCCGGGGGCCTCGTGCGCGACGACCATCAAGAGCGTCGTCGCGCCGTTGATCGTGACGGAGCTGACCTGACCCGGCTTCGTGTCGAGCACCATCTTCTTCACCTGCGGCGGGACGCGTTCGAGCGTCGAGGCCGGGACGAAGCCCAGGTCGCCGCCTCGCGGCGCGCTGTTGGGATCCTCCGAGTAGTCCATCGCCAGTGTTGCGAAGTCCTCGCCTTTGCGAAGACGGTCCATCAGCATCGTGACCTTGCGCTGCGCGTCGGCCGCCGACGTCGCGTCGTCGTGCTGGCGGTTGGTGATCTGCTGGTCCTGGACCGGCGTGACGAGGATTTGCGCCAGATGGTACTGGTCCTCGGTGACGTTGAACTCGTCGCGGTGCGCGTTGTAGTAGGCCGTGATCTCCGCGTCGGTGACGTTGATCTTGCTCGTGACGTCGCGGTCGACGAGCTTACGCACGATGAGCTCGCGCCGGACGCCGTTCTTGAAGTCGTCAGGCGTGAGGCCGCGCTCGGCAAGCTGCATCTGGAAGGCCGCGTCCGTCAGGCCGTTCTGACGCTCGGTCACCGCCTTGGTGACATCCGCATCCGCGACGTCGATGTGCGCGGCGCTCGCGCGTGCCAGAAGGATGTCCTGCGCGATGAGCTCGTCGAGCACGTTGAGCTCGAGTCCGAGCATCTCTTCCGCGGAGGGCGGCGTTGGCGTCGGATCGACCGACGCGCGATAGGCCTGCTCGACCTCCGCGCGATGGATTTCGTGGCCGTCGACGACGGCCCAGACGTCGGAGGAAAGGGAGGATGGCGCCTGTGACCGTGCGCACGCGCCGGCGAGCGCAAGGCCCGTGACCACGGTGACGAGGAGCGAGAGTCGGCGTCGGCGGAACGATCGGGTCGTGATCATGATGAAGTGGCAACCGGGTGGGCGGTTCGGCGCCCGTTAGTCTATCCCGAGGCGCGCGCGGCGTGTGTCTTTCCCGGTGTGCGAACGGCGCCGGCACTGTGTGCTTGTGAACACGTACGCGGTCGCCATGGCGAGTAGCGTACGGGTATGACTACATCCCGATCCCGATACGTGCTGTTCACTGCGGCGGTCGCCGTCGCGCTTGCCGGTCCCGCGTGCGCCCAGAAAACCGCCGACCGTCCGCCGGACATGACGACTGCCGCCCTCGACAAGACGGGCGCGGCTACTGATACGGCGCTGGACGCGCCTCGTGACGCGGCCAGCACTGCGGCCGACGCCACGGCGAACGCCGCCGACGACACCGGCCAGGCCGCGAAGAACGTCGCCGAGCGGACGGCCGACAAGACGAAAGACATCGCCGTCGACGTCGCGTCGAAGACGAAAGACGCCTCGGTGGCGACGGGCGCCGCCGTGACCGACGCCTGGATCACGACCAGGCTGAACGCGAAGTTCGTCGACGAGAAGCTGCTCGACCACAGCGACATCAACGTCGACACGAACGATCACGTCGTCACGTTGAAGGGCACCGTCACGTCCGAGGCCGGCAAGGCGCGCGCCGCCGCCATCGCGCGCGACAACGAAGGCGTGACGCGCGTGGTCAATCAGCTCGTCGTGAAATAGCCGCGGACTCTAGTTCGCGGCTCTACCGCGCGCGCTCGGATCGCCCGTCGGCGGCGGCGCCTCGTCGGTCGCGGCCGGCGGTCCGAGCAGCTCGGTGAGCATCGGCTTCAATGCGTCGGCCCACACCTGGTAGCCCTCGAGCGTCGGGTGCAGGTGGTCCTGCGCGTTCAGCATGCCGTCGATGAGCGTGCCGTCCTTGTCGGCCAGCTTGTCGTTGATGTTCAGGAAGCGGACGGTCTTGCCGTCGGCCCATGCCGCCAGGTTCGCATTGATCTGGTTGATCTCGGCGTTGACAGCCGGGTCGCTGCCGCGCGGGAAGATAGCCGTCAGGATGACCGTCGCGTCGGGGACCTTCTGACGGAACGTGTTGACGATGGCCTGGACGCCGCGCGTCACGTCGGCGACCTTTTCTGGTCCACCCGGGCGGCCGCCGACGTTGTTCGTGCCTGCCAGGAGGACGATGACCTTGGGATGGAGGCCGTCGAGCTCACCGTTCTGGAGCCGCCAGAGAATGTTCTCCGTCCGATCGGCGCCCCAGGCGAAGTCTCCGACGTTCCAACCCGTGAAGTTCGCCCGCCAGTTGGCCAGAAAGTCCGGTTGGTCGGTCGCACCCCAGCGGCGCGCGATCGAGTCGCCCTCGAAGTAGACGTCGACGCGCCCTTCGGTCCGCTTCCGGAGCAGATCCTCGTGCGCGATCTTCGAATTCGCGTCGGTGCGCGGCGCCGCCACGTCGGCCGGTCCCGGCGTGCGAGGCTGGCCGGGCGTGTCGGGCGCCGTGTAGCCGAGGAGGTTGTCCGCCCACGGGATGAAGTACTTCCAGTTCGGGCCGTCCGTGTGGCCGCCGTCATGCTGGCGCCAGGCAAGTTGGCCGTCGAGCAGGCTCGTGTTGACGGGCGGCATCTTGGCCGTGTGGTAGTCGTCGCCGACGCCGAGATCCCTCGCGCCGAGCAGCCGGAAGACCTTGCCCGCGGCGACCGTCGCCATGTAGCTGCCCTGGTGATCGAGCCACTTCGCGTCGCCCTTCTCGGGGACGCCATAGCTGATGAAGGTCAGCCGCGGCGCGCAGAGCGCGATGAGCTCGTGCGAGTCGACCGGCAGGTCGCCGGCGTTCTTGCTGCCGAAGGTCGCATCCGACGCGCCGTACTTCAGGAAGTTGCCGGCCATCCAGTGGTACTCGCCCGAGCCGGTGAGGTTCTCGACCGCTTCGCCCCAGTTGCGGCGGTTCAGCTTGGCGCCGCCTTCGCCCGACGAGCCGACGAGCACCATCGCGAACCGCGGATCGAACGCCATCGTCACGAGCGCGGCCTTGCCGTAGCGCGAGACGCCGTCGATGCCGACCTTCGTCGCGTCGACCGACGGATCGCTCTCGAGATAGTCGAGCGCACGGCCCGCGCCCCATGCCCAGGCGCGCAGCGAACCCCAGTCGTCCGGCTTGCGCGGCTGGCCTTTGTTGACGAGGCCGATGATGCCCGCCGTCAGACCCGCGCCATTGTCCGCCTGGACGCTCGTCGGATTGAGGAGCGCGTAGCCCCATCCGCCTGAGATGAGTTGATCGGTTGCCGGCGGATCGCTCGGCGCCTGCGGGGCAGCCGCGCCCGGAGCACCAGGGCCTCCGCGTGCCGGCGCGGCCGACGGACCCCGTGCGGGTCCCGCCGCAGGGCCGCGTCCCGGCCCCGCCGCGCGTCCGCGCGCGGCTCCCGCCGCACCGCCGCGCCCGGCGGGGAAGCCGAAACCACCGCGAGCCGGAGGCGGATCCCCTGGCAGGCCGCCGCCGCGGAACATGATCATCACCGGCACCGGCGCGTGGACGTCAGCCGGCGTGACGAGCATGAGGCTGATGTTGACGTCGATGGCCGGATACGCCGAGTTGTCGACGTGGCCGACGAGCTCACGCCCGAGGACCGGATGGCCCGCGACCACGCCGTACTGCGTCCGCGCCACACGCCAGGTCACGACGGGGACCTGCGCCGGCACGCGACCGTAGACTTCACGCTCGAAGTCCTCGACGATTTCCGGGCGGCGCTCATGCCACCACATCTCCGGCGTCGTCACCTTCTGTCCGTTCTTGAGCGTCAGGGGATCCGGCAGGTTGGGGAAGGGATTGGCCTTCGACTCGTCGTAGTTCGCGTGGTTGGGATCTTGCTCGTTGCCGCTCGGACCCGGCCGCAGCTTCCGGATGCCGAGCTGGTCCATCATGTTTTGATGGTCCTCCTGGGCGGTCCAGTGCTTGGGCGCCGGCATGTTCGGCGTCGCGCTGGCGGCTGACGCCGCCGGAGCGGACGACGAGGCCGGCTGTTGGGCGGCGAGGCTGCCCCACGAGATCATCGCAATCGTGCCGGCGACGAGGCTCGCGGTCTTCCACGGGAAACGCGGTACGCGCATGGCCAGGTCCTTTCGGGCTTGTCGGGGTGCAAGGGCGGCCGGAGACGGCCGCCGGCGCCGATTGTATAGCGGATGTGGAACCGGTTTCATCACGGGATTTGACGAGGTGGCGCGCGTTGCGGCCGGGCGCTATACTTCATACATGAACCGAAAGGGCACCTCGCCCGCCGGGTTGTTCTCCCTGCTGCACACGGCCAACGCCGTGCAGGCGCAGGTCGAATCCCGGCTCGACGCGATCGGTTTGTCGCTCGCCAAGCTGGCCGCGCTGCGCGCGCTCGCCGATGCGGGCGAGTCGCTGCCACTCGGTCAGCTCGCTGGCCGGCTCGCCTGCGTGAAGTCGAACATCACGCAGCTCGTCGATCGCCTCGAGGCGGACGGCCTCGTCGCGCGCCAGCCCGACCCGCACGATCGCCGCGGCCGGTTGGCGGTCCTGACGGCAGCGGGGAAGAAGGCGTGTCGCGACGGCACGCGCATCCAGCAGGAAGCCGAAGCAAACGTGTTCGGCGCGCTGACCGCCGACGAAGCGGCCGCGCTCGGTGCCCTGATGCAGAAGCTGGCACCGCGGGCCTAGCGCGGCTCATGTCGCGCGCGCGGCGTCCGATGTGGTGCATGTATAGACAGTCTAGTAATACACGGAAGGGAAGGTGACCTGTGGCTCTCGGATTGTTGCTCCTTCGGTTGACCGCCGGAATGACGCTGGCCGCGCACGGCGCGCAGAAGTTGTTCGGATGGTTCGGCGGACCCGGCCTCGACAAGACCGGTGACGCCATGGAGGGTCTCGGTTTCGTGCCCGGCCGTGCGCAGGCGCTCGCCGCGGGACTCGCCGAGCTCGTCGGCGGGCTGCTCCTCGCGCTCGGTCTCGCGACGCCGCTCGCCGCGGCCATCGTCTTCGGCGTGATGGTCGTCGCCGCCGTCAGCGTGCATTTGCCGCGCGGCTTCTTCATGACGAACGGAGGCGCCGAATACACGCTGGTGCTCGGCGTCGCGGGCCTGACGCTGGCGTTCACCGGCGCCGGGCCGCTGTCGATCGATGCGCTGTTCGGACTGTCGTTCGGCGGCGTCGCCTGGGGACTCGCCGCGCTCGTCGCCGGTCTCGCCGGCGGCTTCGTGCCGCTCGCCGGACGCCGGTGGCATCGGCTGTCGCGCCAGACCGTGTAACGCGACGTCAGACGAAGACGCGGCCGGTGGGCGGCGCAACGGAAGGCCGGCTGTCCAATTCAGGACAGCCGTACGCCGCCCGACGCCATATCGTTCTGACCCATGGCCGACGTACGCACCGCCCCATCAGTCTCCACGCTGGCGAGGTTCGACGGATTGCGCGCCCGGGTTTCTTCCGCGCGCGTGCCGGCGCTCGTCGCCGATGCCCGGTCTTCCTCTGAGGGCCACCGCCGCGACATCTTCGTGGCGACGCTCGCTCACGAACTCCGGCAGCCCTTGTCGGCGATGGCCGCCGCGGTCGAGATCGTGCGCGACGGGCCCGTCGAGGCCGCCCGTCGCGTGGCGGGCATCATGGAGCGACAGCTCGCCGAAATGAGTCGTCTCGTCGAGGATCTGGTCGACGCGACACGGCTCGCCAATGGCAAGGTGTCGATACATGCGCGCCGCGTGGACCTGCGCGGCGCGATGCGCGACGCCGTGGCCGATGTCGAACCGGCGGTCGCGAGGGGCGGGCATCACCTGGTCGTGCTCGACGGCGGCGAGCCGCTCTGGATTGACGGCGATTCCCAGCGGCTGCTCCAGGTCCTGACGAACCTGCTGCGCAATGCGCTGAAGTACACGCCATCCGGAGGCCGGATCACGATGATGGCCGCGCGCGTGGCGTCGACGATTACGCTCACCGTCCGCGATACGGGCCGGGGCATCGAGCCGGAACTCCTGCCGCACGTCTTCGATCTGTTTTCTCAGATGCGCCCGCACGAGGACACGGGACTTGGTCTCGGCTTGAGCATCGCGCGCGAGATCGTGATCCTGCACGGAGGCAGCATCGGCGTGCGGAGCGAAGGCGCGGGGAAGGGAAGCGAGTTCGTCGTCCGGCTCCCGGCCGCGGCGATGCTCGAGCTGCGGGCGATGTGACGCCGCGCCCCGATGTTGAAGGGACCAGCCTGGCCGGTCCCTTCAACATCGCGACCGCTAGTGCGTGAGCGGCCTCCGGCCCTGAACGAGCCGAACGATGAACACGATCACAGCGAGGAGTAGCAGCACGTGAATGAAGCCGCCCATCGTGTACGACGTGGCCATGCCGAGGAGCCACAGGACGACGAGGATCAGCGCGAGTGTGGATAACATGAATGACCTCGCTCCCATCCTAGGTGTCCGACGCGGTCGGCGTCTGTCCCCTTCTGAACAGGCTGGCAGAGTCGCGGCGCGTACCATGCGAGATATGTCGAAGAGTGCGGCTCGCTTCAACGCCCGGGCGTTCCTCGAGTCGGCCGGCGTCTCCAAGAAAATAGTCGAGTACGCCCGTTCGGAGGGCATCTTCTCGCAGGGCGATCCCGGCGATAGCGTGTTCTACCTGCAGAAGGGCGGCGTGAAGCTCTCGGTACTGTCCAAGGCGGGGCGTGAGGCCGTCGTGGCGATGCTCGGCCCTGGCGATTTCTTCGGCGAGGGCTGCCTGGCCGGGCAGACCGTCCGCATCGGCAGCGCGACCGCGATCACGCCCGCCACGGTGCTCGTGATCGCCAAGGACGAGATGGTCAAGGTGCTGCACGAACAGCACGAGCTGTCAGACCGCTTCATCGCACACGTGCTCTCGCGGAACGTCCGCATCGAACAGGACCTGATCGACCAGCTCTTCAACTCGAGCGAGAAGCGTCTCGCGCGCGCACTGTTGTTGCTCGCGCGCTACGGCCAGCAGGACAAGCCGCGGCAGACCGTGCCGAAGATCTCGCAGGAGACGCTGTCGGAAATGGTCGGGACGACACGCTCGCGCGTCAACTTTTTCATGAACAAGTTCAAGCGGCTCGGCTTCATCGAGTACGACGGTGACCTCGACGCCGGCATCCAGATCAACAGCTCGCTCCTCAGCGTCGTGCTCCACGATTGAGAGGGTCGCCATGAAGCTCACCGTCATCGCCGGCGTCGTCCTGATCGTCCTTGGCGCCATTGCGCTGATCTATCAAGGCATCTCCTACCGCAGCCGCGAGACCGTGCTCGACGTCGGCCCGCTGCACGCGACGGCCGAGCGACAGAAGACGCTGCCGCTGCCGCCGGTCATCGGCGGCGTCGTTCTCGTCGGCGGCGTCATCCTCGTGGTGGTCGGCATGAGACGACGAGCGTAGCGCCGGCCTGACCGTCGCACCGGGCGCCCAGCCGCGGCGCCGGAGGTGCGCTACGCTGGATCGCGACAGGAGTCGATGCCGCCAAAGCAGAGGCGTCCCTTCGACGCTCAGGCGTTTCTCGAGTCGGCGGGCCTCGGCAAGCGCATGGTCACGTGCGCCCCAGGTCAGGTGCTGTTCTCGCAGGGCGACCCGAGCGACACCGTCATGTACCTGCGGAGCGGCGAGGTGCGACTGTCCGTGCTGTCGCACCGCGGCAGGGAAGCGATCGTGGCAACGCTCGGTCCCGGCGATTTCCTGGGCGAAGGCGCGCTCTCGGGCCATCCCGTCCGCCTCGAAACCGCTACCGCCACGATCGCGAGCACGGTCGTCGTCATCGCGCGGCAGCAGATGACCCAGTTGCTGCACAGCGAGCACGAGCTGTCCGATCGCTTCATCGCCCACATGCTCGCGCGGAACGCGCGGCTCGAGGCCGACCTCGTCGATCAGTTGTTCAATTCGAGCGAGAAGCGGCTGGCGCGCACGCTGCTGTTGCTCGCGCGCTACGGACAAGGCGACGCGCCGCTGCGCGTGTTGCCGCCCGTGTCGCAGGAGGCGTTGGCCGAGATGGTCGGCACCACGCGGTCGCGCGTGAACTTCTTCCTGAACAAGTTCCGGAGACTCGGCTTCATCGTCTACGATGCGGACGGTCTCACGATTCAACCATCGCTCTTGACCATCGTCGTGCACGAGTGAGCGGCACCATGCGGATCCTGACCATCAACGCCGGCTCGTCGAGCCTCAAGGCGGCTCGCTACGACATGACCGGCGGCGAGCGGCGGACGTACGCGTTGGAGGCCGAACGCATCGGTCAGTCCGGCGGCCGGTTGCGCGTCACCCGTGCGGCTGGCGAAACGCTGCTGGATCGCCGGCAAGCCCTCCCCGATCATGCGGCGGCGCTGCGCGCGTTCGTGGCCTGGACCGAGCGCGAGGGCGTTCCGCCGCCCGATGCCATCGGCCATCGCATCGTCCACGGCGGCCGCCGCCATCGCGACCCCGAGGCGCTCACCGAAGAGGTGATGGCGGATCTCGATGCGCTCGCCCCCTTCGACCCCGACCACCTGCCGCAATCGCTCGCCGTCGTGCGCGCGGCCGGCGAAATCCATCCGGGCATTCCCGCCTTCGCGTGCTTCGACACGGCGTTCCATCAGACGATGCCCGCCGTTGCCGAGAGCTATCCGCTGCCATCGAAGTTTGCCGGCGATGCCGACATCATCCGCTACGGCTTCCACGGTCTGTCCTGCGAGTACATCGTCGGCGCGCTCGCGTCGATCGATCCGGCCGCGGCCTCGGGACGCGTGGTCATCGCGCACTTGGGCAATGGCGCGAGTCTTACCGCCGTGCGCGACGGTCTCAGCCTCGACACCACGATGGGGTTCACGCCGACTGGCGGACTGGTGATGGGAACACGCTCGGGCGATCTCGATCCGGGCGTGCTCCTTTATTTGATGCGCGCGAAGGGGCTCAGCGCGGATGACGTCAGCCGACTGGTCAATCACGATGCGGGGCTTGCCGGCGTGTCGGGGCTCAGCGGCGACATGCGGGACCTGCTCGATCGTGAGTCGGCCGATCCACGCGCGGCCCGGGCGATCGCGCTCTTCTGTTATGCGGCGCGGAAGTTTCTGGGCTCGCTCGTGGCGGTGCTCGGCGGGCTCGACACGCTCGTGTTCACGGGCGGCATCGGCGAACACGCGGCGCCCATCCGCGCGCGGATCGCCTCCGGCTTTGATTTCCTTGGCCTCGACCTCGACCCGGCGCGAAACGATCGCCACGAGCCCGTCATCTCCCGCGACGGCAGCCACGTCATCGTCCGCGTGATGCCGACGAACGAGGACGTGGTCATTGCGCGCCACGTGCGCCGGCTGCTCGCGGCATCGTAGCCTCCGCTCATCTTTTTTGCAGTGCGCTGGGGCCCCACTCCCAGCGCTACGGCGCGTCGCCACCCTCGCTGCGCTCGGGGGCTCGCGGTGTCATCTATTTTTTTACTTCTGGCTTCTGGCTTCGAACTTCTAACTTGTCAGGCGCGCGCCGCTGGAGCGCGCTCACCCTTCCGGCCATTTCCACTCCCTGATCTCCGGCTTGTCGATGCCGTGTTCGTGCGCGTAGGCCGTGTGCTCGATGATCTGATCCTGCAGCCACGCCTTGACGTGCGCGCCCGACCGCTGCAGGCGCGGCACGCGATCGATCACGTCGATCGCCAGGCTGAAGCGATCGACCTGGTTCAGCATGACCAGTCCGAGCGGCGTGTTGATGCTGCCTTTTTCCTTGTAGCCGCGCACGTGCATGTTGTCGTGATTGGCGCGGCGGTAGGCGAGCTTGTGGATGAGCGCCGGGTAGCCGTGGAACGCGAAGATGACCGGCTTGTCGACGGTGAAGAGCGAGTCGAAGTCGCGGTCGGTCAGCCCGTGCGGGTGCTCGGTCGACGGCTCGAGCTTGAACAGATCGACGACGTTGACGAAGCGGATCTTCAGATCGGGAAACTGCTCGCGGAGGATCGCCGTTGCCGCGAGTGCTTCCTCCGTGACGACATCGCCCGCGCTCGCGATGACGACGTCCGGCTCGACCCCGCGGTCCGTGCTGGCCCACGGCCAGATGCCGATCCCCTTCTCGCAATGCCGTGACGCCTCGTCGGCGTTCAGGTACTGCAGGTGCAGCTGCTTGTCGGCGACGATGACGTTCACGTAGTCGACGCTGCGCAGGCAGTGATCGGCGACGCTCAGCAGGCAGTTCGCGTCCGGCGGCAGGTAGATGCGCGTGACGCGCGCGCTCTTGTTGGTGACGACGTCCAGG
>CALFMR010000110.1 GCA_937880585.1 uncultured Acidobacteriota bacterium | reverse complement strand
TAATGGATCTCGTCTCCGCCGTCGTCACGCTGTTCCTGATCATGGACCCGCTGGGGAACGTGCCGCTGTTCCTCTCGGTGCTCCGCGCCGTGCCGCCCGAGCGGCGGCGCTTCGTGCTCGCGCGCGAGATCGGGCTCGCGTATCTCGTGCTGCTCGTGTTTCTGTTCGCCGGGTCGCCGGTGACGCACTACCTGCACCTGCAGTCCGAGACGATCAGCATCGCGGGCGGCATCGTGCTGTTCCTCATTGCGTTGCGGATGATCTTTCCCGGCGACGGCCTCATCGGCGAACCGATCGATGGCGAGCCATTCCTCGTGCCGCTCGCGATTCCGCTGCTTGCCGGACCGTCGACACTGGCCGCGCTGCTCCTGCTCGAGGGCACGACCGCATCGACGGGCGCGCTCCTCGCCGCGGTCACGATCGCGTGGGCGATCTCGGGCGCGATCCTGCTCGCCTCGACGTTCTTCTACCGCGTGCTGCGCGAACGCGGCCTCGTCGCCATGGAACGCTTGATGGGGATGGTGCTCGTCATGGTCGCGGTCCAGATGTTCATCGATGGAGTGAAGGTGCTGCTGGCGGGAAACAGGTGACAGGGCAAGTTAAAAGTTGGAAGCCAGAAGGCAAAAGTAAGAAGAAGATGACACCGCGAGCGAGTCAAGAAAAGATGGCCCCAATGCAACTCACATAAAGTTGACCTCGCGTCAGAACTTGTAGAAATACCACCCGTCCGTGCCGGCCACGCCGTTGCGTCCGCCGGTGATCGTGTTGAAGCCGCCCCAGTAGAAGTCGTAGGGGCTTTCAGTTCGGCCGTTGGAGACCTTCAACAGGTAGGGATCCGTATTGAGCCGGGTAGCTTCCTCGGCGGTCAGCATGTGCGTCCCGAAGAAGAAGTCGCTGAGATATTTGCCTTCGATCGCCGCGGGCGCGGCGCCGTGCGGATTGCCCGTCGAGACGTAATTGCCCGCGTTGAACTTGACGAAGTCGTCGCCGTTCACGCCGAGTGTCCGGTACACGGCCTTCGCGATCTCGAGGCTCATGTTGTCGGTGACGGCACCGTCGTTGTAGTCGTTGAGGTTCGTGTCGATCAGGATCGCGCGATCCGGCGCGAGCGTGGCGACGAGCAGCGCCTGATCGAACGGCAGACGGCCGTACTCGCCATAGCCGTATGAGCCCTCCTCGTGCTTGTACATGTGACCGTACGGCATGAAGTGCCGGAAGAGCTCGGTTTCGCGGACGCGGTTGTGGCGATAACTGTTGCCCGGGCCTTCGGTGCCGTGGGAGACGATCCGCTCCGCGCCGGGGTTGTAGAACGGCGTGCCCGTGAAGTCGAACTCCTGGCCTTGCGCGTTGTAGCGCCAGTTGGCCGGACCCGTGGCGCCCGAGCCGCCGTTCACGGCGACCTTCACGCGCTCGTCGAAGAGTGCGGCGACGAACGCGATCTTCCCGCCGATCGAAAAGCCCTTCGTGACCGCGCGCGACGGATCGATCTTCGCCTTCAGGTGCGGATTCTGCGCGACAGCGAGCTCCAGCGCATCCAGGTAGACGGACACGGCCGTCGCGTTGGCGATCAGGATGCTCGAGTCCGCGGCGGTGCTGTTGCGCACGTAGGGAAAGAGCCGGTAGAAGATGCCGTTGCGATTAGGGGTGCCCCACGCGCCGGCGTCCGTCCGGTCGTCGCCGGCCCAGTTCGGAAACCGCACGCTCGCGATCCCGTTCGCCGTCCAGTTGCCGCCGAGCGAGACGGGCGCGGGCTGGCCGCCCGGCGTCGTAGCCGGCAGCGTCACGGTAATCGTGATGTCCTCCGCGACGCCTCCGGCAAATCGCGCATTCGTCGGTGTGACGCGCGCGGTGACGACGGGCGTGCCGGTGCCGTCGTAGGTATTGCCGGTGATGGCGACCGTGTAGTCCACGCCGCGTTGTGGTTTGTAGCCGTACTCGTAGAACTGCGCCAGATCCAGCAGCTCCTGCTTCCGATCGCTCCACTCCCGCCGGTTCGTGACCCTGCCTCGCGTGCCTTTCGTCGTGTCGAAGAACCGCCAGACGTCGGGCAGCGTATGCAGGACCGGCAGGTCGTGCGGATCCGGGTATCTCGTGTCGGCCCATCGAAGCGCCGCGAACGCGCGGCAGACCTCGAGCACGGCGGCGTTCTTCTGGGCGACCGTCGCATCGGGACGATCCTTCAACGCGAGGTACGCCCGCTTCGCCTCGACCATGCGCGCCTTCGATGACGTCGACCAGACGGCGCTGCCGTCACCGTCCACGTCAGCGGCCGTGCCGTTGCCCGATCCGCCGGGATTGCTCGCGGAATTCCAGAAGCGGATGTCTTCGTCAGCACGCCAGCCGCTGTAGGCGAAGGGCGTCGATCCGTTCCAGCCCGAGAGCGTGACGACGCCCCAGTCGCGATTGCGCACGCGCTCGGAATTCGGCAGGTTCGAGTCGCCTTCGCGTCCCGCGCCGGCCTGCGTGCGGCTCAGGTACGTGAACGACTGGCCCTGATCGAAGATGCCGACGTCGAGGCCGATCGGCGTGCCGTTCGCGATCCGGCGATCCCATTCGTCGCCCCAGCCTTCGATCCGCAGGGCGATTTCGTAGGTGTAGTTGACGCCGCCTCCCGCGCGATAGCCGGACGACTTGAAGGCCTCGAGTCGCGTCGAGTAATCCTGATTGTTGGCATTGAAGAACGACCCGAGCGACGGGATGCGCGGATTGTTGAACGACGTGACGGAACTGAGCGCGGGGTTGGCGCCGAGAAAGAAGATGCCCTGCGTGTCGGTCTCGAGCCCCCACTGGTCGTTGAAGACGTCCATCGACACGAACAGTCCATCGGTGTCGGGTGCATAGCTCGCGCGATTCCAGTCGGGCGGTCCCGCATCGGACGGCGTGCCGTCGCCGCTGACCTCGACGAGCAGGTACAGGACGGGTCCGTCCCACAGCGCGCGCAGCGTGCCGTGCGCGGTGGCGTCAGGCGCATCGGCGGTCATGTCGGCAGTGAACCGGTGGGCGATCGGGTAACTCGTCGCCGCATCCCAGGCGGCCTCACGCACGCCGTCGACGACAATCGGCTGCCGGGTGAAGGCGGCCTTCACTTGAGCCCTCGACGCGACGATCTTCTCGCTCTGGTTGTTGCCGGCCACCGACGATCGCTCGAGAACGGAGGTGTTGTTCACGAAGTGCTTGTCGCCGGGCTGGTCGTACGCGTACCGACCGACGCGCGCGGCCGTCGCGACGGTCGCCGCGACGCCGAGCAACACGATCGTAGCCAACGAGGCCGTGCCGCGACGGGATGACCGGTTCATCTGCGCTCCTGACGGGAGCGAGAAGCATAGCAGGGACGAGTGCGGGCTGCGGAAGAGGGGGCGGAAACAGGGGCAGACGACAGCGACAAGCGACAGGTAACTGGAAACAGGCGGCAGGAGACAGGCGCCGGTTGCAGGCAGCAGCGATTGTGGAGCCCTGGGCCTTCACTGAAGGCCCAAGGCTCCACAATCTCTCCTCGTCCCCTGTCCCCTTCGCCCTGTCCCCTGTCTTCTTCCCCTACTTCGGCGTCACTCGCAGCATCGCGACGTCGTGCGGACCGACGTGCGTGCTGTAGTGGTCGCTGACGACGCCGGCGTCGGTCTTCGTCCAGAGATCGCGCACGGTCGCCTGGCCGCCGGGGAACAGGCCGATGTCGGCCCAGTTGACGGTGATGTCGCTGGCCTCGGTGCCGCGATTGAAGAGGATCACGGCGCGCGATCCGTCGGCGAGCGGCTTCATCCAGACTTCCTGCGATCCGCTATTCCACACTTTGCGGCCCTGCATGCCGAGCGGATCCTGATCGATCGCGATGACCTCGCGGTTGGTGAGGATGTCGCGCGTCTCGTCTGTCATGGCCGAAAGATCGTTTCCCGCCATGAGCGGCGCGGCGAACAATGCCCAGAAGCTGAAGTGCGCGCGCTCCTCGGCGACGGTGAGGCCGCCGTTGCCGATCTCGAGCATGTCGGGATCGTTCCAATGTCCCGGGCCGGCGTACGGATAGAGGTCCGCCACGAGATCGATGATGTGCACCACGCCGCCGCCGCGCGCCGGATTGCCGCAGTCCCAGCAGTCGCGGATGTCGCCCGTCGTGCGCCACAACTGCCCGATGCCCGGCGCCCAGAGCCACGGCCGGGTCGATCCCCACTCGCAGATGCTGAACACGATCGGCCGTCCGCTCGCCGCGAGCGCGCGGCTCATGCGCGCGTACGAGTCGCGCGTGTCCTGTCCCGTCGTGTTGCACCAGTCGTACTTGAGGTAGTCGACGCCCCATTCGGCGTACGTCTTCGCGTCGATGACTTCATGATCCTTGCTGCCCGGCCGCTTCTGACACGTGCCCGTGCCGGCGTCGGCGTCCGCGCCGACCTCGCGTCACTTGGACAGCCCGTCGTCGGCGACGGCCTTCATGCCATGCGGAAACCGCTCGGGGTCCGCGACGATGCGTCCGTCCGCATCGCGGCTGACCTGCCAGC
>CALFMR010000109.1 GCA_937880585.1 uncultured Acidobacteriota bacterium | reverse complement strand
TATCGCGGCGACGGCGCGGGTCGCGTCGCCGGCGCGGATGGAGTTCAGTTACGAGATCACGGTCAAGGGCCAGACGGGCGCCATTGCGACGGGCCGAACGTCGCACGCCGCGGTCGGCCGCGACGGCCGCCCCTGCCGGCTGCCCGATCGCATCCTGGAGGCATTTGCATGAAGGCAGTGGTGACCGGCGCGGCCGGGTTCATCGGCTCGACGCTCGGGGCCGCGCTCGTCGCGCGCGGCGCGTCGGTCGTCGGGATCGACTCGTTCACCGACTACTACGCGCGCGACATCAAGGAGCGCAACCTCGCGCCGCTCCGCGCTCATCCCGCGTACCGGTTCCTCGAGACCACGATCCAGGACGCGCCGCTGCACGATCTGCTGGCGGACGCGACGCACGTGTTTCATCTCGCGGGCCAGGCGGGCGTGCGCGGCAGTTGGGGCAGCCAGTTCCAGACCTATCTCACGAACAACGTCGACGCCACGCAACGGCTGCTCGAAGCGTCGGTCGGCCGTTCGCTCACGCGTTTCGTCTACGCATCCAGTTCGTCGGTGTACGGCGATCGTGCGGCGATTCCGATGCGCGAGGACGCCTTCATCCAGCCCGTCTCCCCGTACGGGGTGACGAAGCTCGCCGCCGAGCACCTGTGCGTGCTCTATCAGGCGAACTTCGGCGTGCCGACCGTGTCGCTGCGCTATTTCACGGTGTACGGGCCGCGCCAGCGGCCGGACATGGCGTTCCACCGGTTCATCCGCGCGGCGCTCACCGACCAGCCAATCACGCTCTTCGGTGACGGCGAGCAGACGCGCGATTTCACCTACGTCGACGACATCGTCTCCGCGACAATGGCGGCGGGCGACCGCGGACGGCCCGGCGGCGTCTATAACATCGGTGGCGGCAGCCGCGTGACCGTCAACGAAGTGCTCCAGAGTATCGGCCGGATCACCGGCCGGCGGCTCGACATCCGCCGTCAACCGGCCGAAAAGGGCGACATGCGGGATACGTTCGCCGACACGTCGCTCGCCCGCGCTGAACTGGGGTTCCACCCCGCGCACTCGCTCGAGGATGGCCTCGCCGCCGAGTGCGACTGGCTCCGGCCCCTCGTCGGCCACGCTGCCCGCTGATTCGCTGATTGCTGACCGATACCCACGTGCGATGACTCTTCGCTGCGCCTCTTCCATCCGATCGCTGGCTCGTCTCGGCTTCACCTTGGGCCTCCTCGCGGCACTGGCCGCGTGCGCCTCGAAGCAACTGCGCCTGCCCGCCCCAGGCGAGCAGAACGCCGACAAGTTCCTCTTCGACCGGGGCACCGAGTCCCTCACGGCGCATCACTGGCTCGACGCGCGTGAGTACTTCCGGCGGCTGGTCGACACGTTCCCGCAGAGTCCGTATCGGCAGGACGCCAAGCTCGGCATCGGGGACTCGTACCTCGGCGAGAACCGCGTCGACTCCGACATTCTCGCGGCCAACGAATTCCGCGAGTTCCTGACGTTCTTCCCGCTCAACGCACGCGCCGACTACGCGCAGTACAAGCTGGCCCTCGCGCAAGTTCGCCAGATGCTGGCGCCGCAGCGCGACCAGACGGCGACGCACGACGCCCTGCGCGAGCTCGACACTTTCGTGAAGAACTACCCGACGAGCCAGCTCCTGCCCGAGGTGCTCAAGCTCCAGCGCGAGGCCAAGGACCGCCTGTCGGAATCCGAGTTCCGCATCGGCCTCCAGTACTTCCGCGCGAAGTTCTATCCGGGCGCGATCCCGCGCTTCAAGGGCATCGTCGAGACCGATCCGATGTACACGCACCGCGACGAGGTGTACTACTACCTCGCGGAGTCGTACTACCTCAGCAAGCAGACCGCGGAGGCGATCCCGTACTACGACCGGATTGTCGAAGAGTTCGCGGTGAGCGAGTACCTGGAGAAAGCGAAAGCCCGGCTCGCCGAGCTCAAGCACTGAGCCGGCTGCCGGGGCGCACGTCCTCGGCGTCTGCCGCGGGCGTGCGGGGCGACGGATGCGGCGCGGGCACGGCCGCGCGGCCGCCCGACAACGCGTTGAACCGCCGCGAGTAGTCCACGGCGGAGACGAGCGCCATGATCGTCGCGACCCACAACGCCGCGTAGCCCAGCACGGGGAGTTCCGGCACCTGCCGCGGTCCAAGCAGCAGCAGCACGGCGGCAATCTGTGCCGCCATCTTCACTTTCCCGAGCGATGACGCCGGCAGACTCTGGCCGCGCGCATGGACGACGCTGCGGAGCACGGTGACCGACAGTTCGCGGCCGAGGATCACCGCCACCATCCAGGCTGGCGCGAGCCCGAGCTGGACGAGCGAGATGAGCGCCGCCGTCACGAGCAGCTTGTCGGCCAGCGGATCCATCCATTGCCCGAGTCCGGTCACTTGCCCGCGCCGACGCGCGATGTAGCCGTCCAGCCAGTCGGTCAGCGAGGCGACCGCGAAGATCGTCGCGCCGAGCATCTCGTTGCTGACGCCGAGCAGCGTGCGCCCGTCGAATTGCGACGTGAGAAGCACGACGACCAGCAGCGGGACGAGGAAAATCCTTCCGAGCGTGAGCGCGTTGGGCAGGTTCACGGAAACCTGCCCCTATCTTATGGCGAAACCCCGCGATAGCATGTCTGGTTGACATGAAGGCCATTCTGCTCGCCGGCGGTCAGGGCACGCGCCTCCGCCCGCTGACGCTCCAGACGCCCAAACCCGTGGTGCCGATCTTCGATCGGCCGTTCCTGCAATATCAGATCGATCGGCTGCGCGCACTGCCCGAGGTCGACGAGGTCGTGCTCAGCCTGAACTACCAGCCCGAGCGCATCGAGGCCGTCTTCGGCGACGGCTCGGCCTCCGGCGTCCGGCTGCGGTACGTCGTCGAGCCGCGGCCGCTCGGGACGGGCGGCGCGATCAAGTTCGCCGCCGG
The DNA here is from genome assembly GCA_937880585.1 of uncultured Acidobacteriota bacterium. Classification (GTDB taxonomy): domain Bacteria; phylum Acidobacteriota; class Vicinamibacteria; order Vicinamibacterales; family SCN-69-37; genus CALFMR01. The sequence goes on along the minus strand of CALFMR010000109.1, from coordinate 3,068 downwards.
CGATACACGTGGCGAGCCGATCCTCGTCTTCAACGGCGACGTGTTCACGTCAGTCGACCTCGCGGCGCTTCTGCGCCTGCACCGCGAGCGACGCGCGCGCGCGACGATCGTGCTTACGCCGGTCGAAAATCCCGCAGCCTACGGCCTGGTCGAGACCGAGCCCGACGGTCGCGTCCGCGCGTTCGTCGAGAAGCCCTCGCCCGACGCCATTCGCTGCAACACGATCAACGCCGGCATCTACGTGCTCGAGCCAGAGACGCTCGATCGCATTCCAGCCGACACGGTTTTTTCGATCGAGCGCGGCTATTTTCCGTCGCTCATCGCGGACCGCGAGCCGTTCATCGCGCACGTCTCGGACGGGTACTGGATCGACATCGGCACGCCGGCCAAGTACCGCCAGGCGCACGCCGACATCATGGACGGACGCTTCGTCGCGGCACCCTTCGCGGGCCGCGCCGGTCAGTCGGTCATCGCGGCCGACGCGACAATCGACCCAACGGCCGCGGTCGAGGCGCCGTGCTTCATCGGCGCGGGCGCGCGCGTCGCGGCCGGCGCACGCATCGGAGCCTACAGCGTCGTCGGCGCGGGCTGCCGAATCGGCGAACGGGCCGCGATCGCCGGGGCCATCCTCTGGCCCGGCACCACGGTCGGCGCCGACGCCCGGATTGGTGCGAGCCTCGCGGGCCACGACTGCCGCTTCGACGCGGCGGTCGAGGTTGGCGTCGATCGCGTGTTCGGCGACGGCTCGATCGTGACAGAGTATTCGCGAGCTTGACGCGGGCCCGACCGACGGAGATCACATGAGCGCCATTCCCCCCGGCATCTTCAAGGCCTACGACATCCGCGGCCTCTACCCGGACGAGATCACCGAAGACGGCGCGCGTGCGATCGGCCGCGCGTATGTCGCCTACCTGAACGCCCAGCGCATCGCGGTCTCGCGCGACATGCGGACGTCATCGCCGGCGCTGGCGGCGGCGTTCATCGAAGGCGCGCGCGCCCAGGGCGCGACGGTCGTCGACTACGGCATGTGTGCGACCGACATGCTCTACTTCGGCGTCGCGCGCGATCGACTCGACGGCGGCGCGCAGATCACGGCGTCGCACAACCCCGGCCGCTACAACGGCATCAAGATGGTGCGCAAGGACGCGCTGCCGCTGTCGGGCGACGCGGGGATCGGCGAGATTCGCGACATGGTCACCTCCGGCCGCATCCCGGAGCCGACGCGGCCGCCCGGCGGACTCGAGACGTCGTCCATCCTCGACGCGTACGTCGAGCGCGTGCTCGGGTTCGTCGACACGTCCGCGATCAAGCCGTTCAATGTCGTCCTCGATGCGGGCGGCGGCATGGCCGGACTCGTCGCGCCGAAGCTCTTCGCTCGGCTTCCCTGCCGGACGACGAAGCTGTGCTTCGAGATCGACGGGACGTTTCCGAATCACGAAGCCAATCCGCTGCTCGAGGAGAACCGCCGCGACATCGTCGAACGGGTCATCGCCGAGAAGGCGGACGTCGGGATTGCGTGGGATGGCGACGCGGATCGCTGTTTCTTCATCGACGGCACGGGCGCGTTCGTCGCGGGCGACTTCATCACGGCGCTGCTTGCCGAAGCCGCGCTCCGCAAGACGGCCGGACAGAAAATCATCTACGACCTGCGCGCGAGCCGAGCCGTCAAGGACACGGTCGAGGCGCACGGCGGCACGGCGCTCATGAACCGCGTCGGGCACGCGTTCATCAAGCGCCGGATGCGTGAGGAACACGCGCTCTTCGCCGGCGAAGTCACGGGCCACTACTATTTCCGCGACTTCTACTACGCCGACAACGGGTTCATCCCGGCGCTCCTCATCCTCGAGCTCATGTCGAAGAAGGACCGCACGCTGCACGCGCTCCTCGAGCCGTTCCGCGAGCGCTACTTCATCTCGGGCGAGATCAACACGCCAATGAGCGACATGGCCAAGGCGAGCGCGCGCGTCAAGGAACTGTCCGAACGGTATCGCGACGGCCACACGTACTTCCTCGACGGCTTCTCGGTCGAGTACCCGGACTGGCACTTCAACGTGCGCGAGTCGAACACCGAGCCGATCCTGCGCTTGAATCTCGAGGCCACGACGCGCGAGATGATGGAAGCCAAGCGCGACGAAGTGCTGGCGATCATCCGCGCGTGAACGGACCGGCGGCCATGCGTCGTGCGACGCCCGGCCTGATATGATGCGTTCGGTGCGGGCTTAGCATAGTGGTAATGCTCTGGCTTCCCAAGCCAGCTAGACGGGTTCGATTCCCGTAGCCCGCTTTCCTACCCCGTCCAGACCCGTCCTAACCCATCCAACCGAACCGCACGACACGCCTAAAACACCGGTGTTTCCTTGTTGAACCGGTCTTAGTGGGTCTATACTCGTCCCGCCTCTTCCGCCGCGAAACGACGGTAGACGCGACGGTAGCACCTCGGTTTCTGACCACTTGGAAGGGCGACCTACCGTCACAGCTACCGTCAGGGAGCTACCGTCAGATGCTGAATCACACCCGGATCCAGGGCCTGAAACAGAAGGCGACACCCTACAAGGTGGCCGACCGTGACGGCCTGTACCTGCTCGTCCACCCCTCCGGCGCGAAGGGATGGCGGTTCGATTATCGGCACGCCGGCCGGCGTAAGACGCTGAGCTTCGGCCCGCTCAAAGACGTGACGCTGGCGAAGGCTCGTCAACGTCTCGCCGACGCACGGGCCGAGCTCGCCGACGGCCGTGATCCGTCCGTGGTCCGTCGCGCCGAACGCCAGCGGGTGAAGACGGCCGCCGCCAACACGTTCGAGGCCGTCGCGCGGGAGTGGCTCGCCAAGCAAATCAAGTTGGCACCGGCCACGGTGACGAAAATCACCTGGCTGTTCGAAGGCTATCTATTCCCGCAGATCGGCCGGCGCCCGATTGCCCAGATCGAAGCGCCCGAACTCCTCGCGGCCCTGCAACACATCGAACGCCGCGGGCGTCATGAGACGGCCCACCGCACGAAGCAAATCGCCGGGCAGGTGTTCCGCTACGCGATTGCCACGGGCCGCGCGACGCGCGATCCGAGTTGGGATC
>CALFMR010000108.1 GCA_937880585.1 uncultured Acidobacteriota bacterium | reverse complement strand
CTTCATGATCCCGATCATGCTCGTCATCGAGCTCATCAGTCATGCGGCACGCGTCGTGTCGCTCACGCTGCGGCTCTTCGGCAACATCTTCGGCGAAGAGCTCGTCATCCTCATTCTGGGCATGCTGGTGCCGCTGTTCATCCCGATCCCGATCATGCTGCTCAGTCTGATCACGGGCGGGCTGCAGGCGTTCATCTTCGTGCTCCTGACCGTCATCTATCTGCAGGGCGCCGTCGTTGTCGAGCATGCCGAGGCGCACGGCCACGACGCGCACGTGCCGTTGGACGAGGCCGTTCCGGCCTAGGCCGCAGCGTCACCAGGCGTCGGATCCGAGATGCGCAAGACAGTTCACGCCGGCGGGGGCGCCGGCTCCGTCAGACCGAATTCGCAGGAGGAGCGATCGTGAGCAAGCGAGTAGTGACCGCGGGAATGATGTTGGGGATGGCGCTCCTGGCGGCGCCCGTGTACGCCCAGGGCGCCGGCGATGCGGCCGCCGCCGGCAGCGGACTGAACTGGGTCGTCGCGTCGATCATCACGGCGGGCTTCGCGCTGGGCATCGCCGCCGGACTCGGCGGCATCGGCCAGGGCAAGGCCATCGCGTCGGCGGCCGAAGCCATCGCGCGCAACCCGAGCGCGGCCGGCGAGATCCGCGGCGTTCTGATCCTGGGCCTCGTGCTGATCGAGTCGCTCGTGATCTACGTGCTGCTCATCTCACTGATCCTGTTCTTCCTGAAGCCCTTCGCTTAAAGGGCTCGACGTCCGCCGCGCGCGTGTGGCGGACGCGCTGATCTTCACCGCGCCCGGTCCGGTCTCCATGCCGGCCCGGGCGCGCTTTTGTTTTTGAACGGACCGCTACTCCGTGTCCAGCCGTCCTCGCCTGACCGTCGTCGATGCCCTGCTCGTGCTGATGGCGGGCATCTGGGGCGTGAACTACAGCGTCATGAAGCGCGCGTTCGTCGACGTGCCGCCGCTCGCGTTCAACGGCGTGCGCTTCGTCCTCGCATCGACGCTGTTCCTCGTGGCGATTGCCGTTGTGCGGCGTCGCTGGATCGCCCGCGAGCCCACGCCGCTCTCCCGCATCATCTACACACCGGCCAGGCTCTCGGCGCGCGATGGCTGGGACGTCGTCTGGCTGGGGCTGGTCGGGTGCTTCCTGTATCAGACGTGCTGGGCGCTCGGGCTCGCGCGGACGACCGCATCGAACGGCGCCCTGATCCTGGGCGCGACGCCCGTCGTCGTCGCGATGGGATCGGCGGCGCTCGGACACGAGCGGCTCGGCCGGACGCACTGGATCGGCGCCGCGCTGTCCGCGCTCGGGCTGTACCTCGTCATCGGCCGCCATGCGTCATTCGGCGGCCGCACCTGGCGCGGCGACGCGTTGATGCTCGCGGGCCTCGCGTGCTGGTCCATCTATACGATCGGCGCGCGACGGCTGATGTCGCGCCATTCGCCGCTCTTCGTCACGGGCATGACGATGACGGCGGGGACGATCCCGTACGCGCTCCTCGCGCTGCCCCAGATCGTGCGCGTGCGATGGACGTCGCTTCCCGCGATCGACTGGGCGCTCCTGGCCTACGCGGCGATCCTCGCGGCCGGCGCGGCTTACATCCTTTGGTACACGGGCGTGCAGCGACTGGGCGCGGCGCGGACGTCGATTTACTCGAACGTCATCCCGATTGCGGCGATGGCAGCCGCCGCCATCTGGCTGCGCGAGCCGATGACGCCCGCGAAGATCGCGGGAGCCGCGTGCGTCATCTGCGGTGTGTTAGTGACGAGAGTGCAGGGGTAGCTGTCATCTTTTTTGCAGTGCGTTGGGGCCCCACCCCCAACGCTACGACGCTTCGCCGCCCTCGCTCCGCTCGGGGGCTCGCGGTATCAACTTCCTTAGTTGTGATGGCGAGCCGTCATCCGAGAGCTCGCCACCTCAGATGCGTCAGCGCGACCGCGGCGCCGATGGCGGCGACGGTGACGACGGACAGCGCCATGAAGCGTCCGTACAGCGCGCGGCCCATCACGTCGAAGAGTGTCAGGCCCATCAGCGCGAGCGACACGCCCGTGGCCGTTCGCCATTCAACGCCAACTTCCGACCAGCGGTCCAGTAAGACGATGACGGCCGGCGTGCCGAGCAGGAGGACGTAGTCCCATCCCTGCGGCGAGACGAGCGGCACGAGCAGCATCAGAAGGGCGTACTCGAGATAGTCGGGTTCGGCCACCTGCCGGCGACGGACCCAGACTGTCGCGACCAAGCCGAGCGCGGCACCGGTCGTAATCGTTGCGAGCGCGGTTGCGGCCGTGCCGATGCCCAACCATTTCGCCCACATCGCGGCGAGCGACACATTGTCGGCACCCAGCAGGTTACCGGTCGTCGTGCCGGTGACCGTGCGGTACCACGCGTCGAGCAGCGCGAGGTTGCCGTGCCAGCCGTAGACGGCTGCTGGCAGTAAGAGGCCCGCCGCCAGCACGCCCACGCTCGACACCGCCGCGCCGACGCCGTACGTGAACGCGATCCATGGCAGGAGCAGCAGCGCGTACGGCTTGATGAACGCCGCGGCGCCGATGAGAGCCCCGGCGACGCGCGGCAGCTCCATCTGCGCCGCGAGCAGGGCGCCGAGGAGCACGACGCCGAGCAGAATGTTCGTCTGCCCGAGCACGAGCTCGTGGGCGTAGAACTTCGCCATCAGCACGACGGTGAGCGTGAGAAGCAGTGCGTCGGACCGGCGCCGTTCCGGCAGCGCGCGCACCGACCAGCGCAGGAACGCCGTCAGGAGTCCGGCCGACAGCGCGAACCAGATGACCTTCGCGCCCTCGTGATCGACGAGCGCGAACGGCGCCATGGCCAGCGCGAACGCGGGCAGATACTTGAACTGGTAGTGGCCGTCGCTCGCCTGGTAGAGCGGTTCGGCGTGGAGCGCCCGCTGCGCCGCCGTGCGGTACACCTCGAAGTCGACCATCGCGCGCTCGACCCGCGCGCGATACAGAATCGCGGCAACGACAATGAACAGCAGCGGCCAGAGGAGCGGCCGGAGTCGTGTGAGCACGATGGTCCGATTCTATGATCCCCTCTCGGCCACCGCGGCTGGACGGGTGTCTGCTTAGAGGCCGTGGGCGGGTGAAAAGTTCCGAAGGGCAGTCATCTTCTTTGCAGTGGCGCGGGGCCCCACCCCCGCGCCTACGGCGCTTCG
>CALFMR010000107.1 GCA_937880585.1 uncultured Acidobacteriota bacterium | reverse complement strand
CGCTCCCACCCACTCGTTGCTGCGCGGACAGGTCACGAGCACGCCACCCGCGTCGCGGAGCCGCTCGAGTCCCGCGTCGTGCAGATGGACGCCGTGAACGGCGAGCACGCTGGGCCGCAGGTAGCCCAGGCGATCGAGATACTCCACCGGATCGCAGCCGGGCACCGTCCACTCGTCCGTCCAGACACCGAGCGTCGTCAGGAGATCGCGGAACGCGCCGTGCCCCGTGCGCAGGAGCTCGAGCTCCTCGACCGACTCGCCCAGATGGACGGCCAGCGGCGCGTCGCGCGCGGCCCAGGCAATCTCCGCGAAGAGTCCGGGCGAGACCGAGTACGGTGCGTGCGCGACGACCGACGGACGGAGATCGGCGGCGCCACGTCCGGCTTCGAGCGCGGCGTCGACGCGCGACCAGGCGGCGCGGACGATGACGTCCGGATCGGCGGCGTCGAAACCGAGCAGCTCGTGGAAGATGACGCCATCCAGTCCGGCGTCGGCGATCGCGGAGATGCTCGCGAGGCTGTTGGTGATGTCGCCGACGAGTACGGTCCCGGTCTCGTGCATCACTCGTGCGGCCTGCCGCACCGCCTCGACGTCGATCGTCTCACCGGCGGTGGCCGCTCGTCCGCGCTCGGCAATGAGCGCGCGGATCCAGTCCACCATCGACGCGGCCGGCGGCACACGGCCGGCCAGACCGCTGAGCTCGAGATGCGTGTGCGCGTTGACGAGCCCGGGCAGAATCGCCACGTCGCCGAGCACCTCGGCCTTCACGGGCGGCGCCCCGGCGCCCACGCGGCGTACGCGCCCCTCGTCGATTTCCACCCAGCCGTATGCCACGGGCGGGGTGTGAATCGGCAGGACCCAACGGGCCGCGTAGCAGGTCGACATGTGTATGGATACGGTGAAGAACGGCCGGCCGGACGCGTGAGCGGCAGCGTGCCCGCGACGCGCTCAGACCGTGGCCGGCGGCACGCCGGCGCGCGCGCGCCGGGCCGCTGTGCTGCGGGCCTCGTAGGAGGTGAGATCGGCCGCCTCGCCGCCGCGTCCGTCCGAACGGGCGACGGCCAGCTCGAGCATGCGCGGCACGTCGCGCTCGCGGAAGATCGGATCGCCCAGAATGTCGTAGTGCATGGTGCGGCGCTTGGCGACGAACCCGGCCGCTTCGATGTGACGGACGACCTCGACTTCGTCCATGCAGTACTCGGCGCCGGCCGCGCGCACGACGTTCTCTTCGATCATCACGCTGCCCATGTCGTTCGCGCCATAGGCGAGACTGAGCTGGCCGACTTTGCCACCCTGCGTGACCCACGAGGCCTGCAGGTTGTCGAAGTTGTCGAGCACGAGACGCGCGATGGCGAGCGTCCGCAGATACTCGACGCCCGTCGCTTCGATGCCGCCGAGCTCGGTGTGACTCGGCTGGAAACTCCACGTGATGAACGCCGTGAACCCGCCGGTTTCATCCTGCAGATCGCGCAGCCGCAGCAGATGTTCGATGCGTTCTTCGGGCGTCTCGACCGTGCCGTACATCATCGTCGCCGTCGTGCGCAGACCGGCGCGGTGCGCGTGGCGCATGACGTCGATCCACTGATCGGCCGTCGCCTTGTTGTAGCAGTTGAGATGCCGGCGGACACGGTCGACGAGGATCTCGGCGCCGCCGCCGGGAATGCTGTCGAGTCCCGCCGCGATGAGCCGATCGATGACAACCGGCACGGCCAATTGCGAGAGCCGTGAGATGTGCAGGACTTCAGGCGGCGAGAGCGCGTGCAGGCGGAACGACGGATAGCGCTCCTTGACGGCTCGGAACAAATCTTCGTACCAGGCCAACGGCACGTCCGGGTTGTGGCCGCCCTGCAGGAGCAGCTGCACGCCGCCGAGCCGGATCGTCTCGTCGATCTTCCGGAAGATCTCGTCGAAGCCCAGCGTATAGCCCTCGGCCGATCCGACGGGCCGGTAGAACGCACAGAACTTGCAGCGCGCCACGCAGACGTTCGTGTAGTTGACGTTGCGGTCGATGATGTAGGTGACGACGCCTTCCGGGTGTTTGCGCGCGCGGACGTCGTCGGCCAGCGCGCCGAGGAGCGGTGTGGGCGCCTCGGCGTAGAGCGCCACCGCCTCCTCACGCGAAAGGCGCCCGCCGGCAGCCACGCGCCCCGCAATGTCGCTCACGGTCATCGTTCGTAACGGTAGCGCGGCAGACGACGCGGCGTCAAAAAGCGGGTCATCTTCTTTCGAGCGCGTTGGGGCCCCACCCCCAACGCTACGCGCTTCGCCGCCCTCGCTCCGCTCGGGGGCTCGCGGTGTCAAAACGCCACGTCTACGACGACGCTGTCTGTATAAATGCCGACGGGAGGCGTGGGCTGGTCGGCGTAGATGACGGCGCGGTAGTCGAACACCTGCGAGGCGAGCCCGTCGGCCGGGGCCGTGTTCTGCGCTCGCGCCGCGCCGGCCGCACCCCAGACCTCGTTCGTCGCCGGCTTGAACAGATCGTATTGGAGCACGCTGCCGCCGTTGGCCATCTGCCGGCGGCCAGCCGACGGATGAAGGCCCGCACCGAGGCCGACCGTGTACGAGGCCAGCCCGCGCGTGCAAAGCACGGCGAGGCTCCCGGTCACGGCGTCGAAGCTCGCCGGCGTCGGCGCCTGGCCGAAGTCGACGTCGGACACGGACGTGATCTCGCAGGCATTCGTGACGACGAGCGTCACCTGGAACGTCGAGCTGCCGCTTCCGACGTCGTGATCGGTGCAGAAGCCGCCGACACCGACCCCGTCGCAGTAGTCCCAATGCCACGCGACCGACAGCGTGTCCGTGTAGGTGCCCGCCGCGACGTTCGCGCCCGGCGTCGTACGGATGAACATCGGCAGATCGTGCGTGCCGCCGCTCAACAGGCCGAGAATGTCGAGCAACGTGCCCGTGTGATAGTTGAACGGCGTGCCCAATGCGATCGGGTACGTCGTCGTGCTGTCGGCGTAGAGCGTGTACGGAATGAGATCGCCGGTCGGTCCGCGAAGGCCGCCCGCCGTCGACGTGATCGTCGCGTCGATGAAATCGTTCACCCGCAGAATCGCAAGGAACGCGCCCGTACACGTCAGCCCCGCGTCGATGGTGGACGTCTGCTGCGATGTACCTCCGGCGTCGAACGACGTGACGCTTCCAAAGGCCGCGTCGTTCGCCGCCGAGGCCGTGCAGGCGGCCTCGGCCCGCGCCGCGCCAAACACGAGAGCCAGCGCCGCGAGCGCGACGGTGCCCCAACGACTTCTCGCGCAGATCGAAGACATCGTCATCGACACACGACGCGCCGCGGACTCGCATCCCCATCGTGTGCGTCCGCGACAGCGAAGGTCGCGACGCAGCGCGCGCCGTTGCCTCCGACGACGGTCAGGTGATTCGTTGCCGATGCGTGTTCGAGATAGACGACGCCGTCCCAGCCCACGGGGACGACCTCGCCCGTCTCTTCGAGCGTGACGGCGGCGCCGATCGGCAGCGGACGGTCTGAAGCATCGACGAGTACGACGGACGCGGAGGTCGCTGGCGAGACGTCGAAGTGGACGATCGCGCCGCTGCCGCGTCCGATCGCGACACGAGTTTCGGTCGTGCCGACGCGCACGTCGGGGGGCAGTCCCAGCGGGTCGATCGCGTACTTGCCCGCGTAGTACGCGGCCACCGACGGCACGAGCAGGCGGCCGTGACCATCGGTCCGGCCCATCAGCCGATTCTCGAAGTACACGGGCACGCCCTCTCGGCCGCCGGCGTCGACGATGGCGAATGCATCCGGCACCCGGTCGGCAAGAAAGAGACTGTGCCCCACGACGATCGCCGATCCCGACAATCCGCCCCAGTAGCGCGGCGCGCCTCCGTGGTCGTACGTCCCACCGTCGGCCTGCAGATGGCTGTCGCGCCATGACAGGTCGGCCTGGCGGTCGCCGTTTTCGCCGGGCGCGTAGGCCAGATGCGCGCCCAGTCCGCCCGCCGAGGGCGCGGTCCGCACGTACTGCACGCGCGGCCCTCCGGCGTTGGCGCCCGCCGTGCCGCTCACGGTCACGTTTCCGCGAGTCCCGAACGGCAGAAGCCATTGAAGCGCCGCCGACCGGTCGCCGCCCCGCCGCAGGTTCACGGCCGCGAGCAGGTGGCCGCGTCGAACGGCCGCGTGCGAGTACGACAGGTTGACGACCTGTTGCGACGCGCCCGACAGATCGCGTCCCGTGAACACGCCGCCTGCGACCGTGCCGTGATCGCCCAGGCGAACGGCGACGCTCGCCTGACCAGTCCGTCCGTCGACGCGCCCCGGGAAGTCTTCGGTCGACAGGTCGGCGAATCGCGCGCTGCGATCGACGAGCCGCAGTTGGACGCTGAACCACGGCGCCAGGTAGTTGTAGCCGGCGGTCCAGCTCGTGCCGGCGCCGGCATCCGCGCGGCTGCGTTCGGCCGCGACGCTGACCACGCCGAAGCGCGCAGCGCGCACGTCGGCGCCGAGTCCGCCCACGGCGCGATCGCGCGCGCCTTCGGCGCGGCCGTCGACGGTCAGAAACGGCGTCGCGCCGTAGCGGGCCACGCCCGACGCGACGGCCGGGCCGTAGGCGAACGACTCGAGACCGTACGCACGCCGCAACGCGCCAGCCGAGATCGAATAGTCGACCATGCCGCGCGCGAGCAGCGTCGTCGCGGCATAGAACGGCATCGTCGTCTCCACGCGCCGGCCGACGGCGTCGGTGGTGACGAGCGTCGCCGTTCCAGCGCCGTTGATGAACGGCACGCCCTGCAAGGTGAACGGCCCCGGCGCGGCCTGCGCGCTCGCGGACGGACGTCCGTTGATCAGCAAGTCGACCGTCGTCGGAACCGCGGCACGGCCGGCGAACTCCGGGACGGGATAGGTCACGACGTCGGGCCGGACCTCGAAGTCGCGCCCGATCGTCACGCCGCCGATGCGCACGCTCGTCGTGAACGGCAGCGATCCCGTCTGCACGTCGCCGGCCGAGTAGGTGACCATCCGGTCGACATCGGACCAGCGCCACGTCGTGTCCTGCCGGCGGTAGCGCTCGACGACGGCATGGCCCGTGGCATCGCCGAGGCGCGTCGAGACGCCGGTCGTCGACACCGTGCCCCATCGGCCGAACGCGCGCGTATCGAGGAACGCCGACGCATCGGACGCACCGTCGGTCGTCTCTCCGTACAGGTCGTAGTTGAAGACGAAGCCGGCCGCCGTCGACACCGGCACGCGCGGCGTCGCCGATCGTCCGTGCATGACCTGAAGCGGCAACGACTCGGGCGGGACGACGATCTCGAGCCGCTGAGCGTAGCGGTCATAGGTCACGCGCGTCGACGGCAGCGCGTCGACGGCGACGGGCGACGAGGCCTCGTCGGGCACACCGACGTGCACGGCGCGCAAGTCAGGCGCATCGATGTAGTAGTGTCCGTCGCGCGCGTCGACGCGGACGACGCGCCCGGTCGCGAGTCCGTTGACGACGAGCTCGAGGTAGAGCGGCGTCGAGCCAGAAACGTGACTGGCTTGCCGCGCGGACGAGGCGCGACTGGTCAGCAGTGACGCGCCGATCGCGGCCAGCGCGAATGCGACGACGCCGCACGCGGGCCGCGGGGAGGGACGTCGGCCGGCAGCCATCGATCAGTCACGGGCGATCGCCGCCGGACCAATGCCGTTCACGCTGGCGACGAGCGTCGCACGCGTGCCGGCCGGTGCGTCTGCCGGCAGCGGCCATCGCATGGCGGTGCCTGGCAACACGTAGCCAAGAAGGCCCGACGCGATTTCGATGGACTGCTCGGGCGTCGTCAACGCGGCACGCGTCAACCGCGCGTGGACTCGGCCGCGATTGCGCACGTAGAGCCACGTCTGCCCCTCGTCGGCCGCGACCCACCAGTCCAGAGAGGCGCGGACGTCAGGTCCGGCCGCGGACGCCGCGTCGACGGCAACCGCTTGAAGTCCGTCGCCGTAGACGAACAGCGGGAGCGAGTACCGCATGCGGAACGTGATGCCCAGCGCGAGCGGCCGCGGCCACGCGCTGTCATCGCCGGGCGGCATGTCGGGACGAGGAATCTCGTCCACGAACACGCGATAGGCCGCTTCCTGACCTCGGGGGATCGTGGCCGTCCGCATCAGGCGGACGAGCTGCCGGCGGCCGGGCTCGATCGTCGCCATCGGCGGGCTCGTCACGATGCTGCCAGGGTCGGCGGCGTATTGATCGCGGTAGTCGGCAATCGACCAGCGGAACACACGGACCTGCAGAATGACGGATTCGCGGCCGCGATTCTCGAGCCAGAGCGCCGCGGCGCGTGCGGTGCTCGGGATGGATGGATTCACCGGCCAGATCATCACCGACGCCGGCGATGACGCGCGGCGCGCCGATACAGGCGCGACGCACGCCGCGGCAACGGCGACGAGCGCCATGCGCCACGCGTGTTTCCAGGTTCCGTCCATCACGCACCTCCTCGGCAGCCCGCCGAGTGCGTCGGTTCCTGATCGGCCGACTCGCTACCAACTCAGCGTCACGTGCAACGTGTCCGTGTACAGGCCGGGCGCCGCCGTGCCCGGCAGCGCCGCGACGGCGTAGATTGGCAAATCGACGAGACCCGACGCGGGAACGGTCACGCCGACGTGTCCGGCAATCGGCAGCGCGACGTCATGCGCGGCGGTCGCGTAGAGCGTGTACGGCACCGCGGATGCTGGATCGCCGGCGCGCGCGAGGCGACGGCCGCTCCCGTCGGCGTGCTCGCCGCCATCGGCCGACAACTGAAACGCGAGGCCGCTGGTGCAGCGTATCTGCACGCCATTCGCCGCGAGCGACGCGTCGACCGACTGTGCGAGTACGGCCGGAAACGTGCCGAAGGCCAGGCTGCCAAAGTCCAGCCCCGAGGTCGCCGCCGATCCATCGACCGCGCATCCGGGGACGATTTCGGCGCTCACGCTGAGATTCTGTCCGGCCGCGATTCCGGCCGTCGCCAGCATCACGAGCGCGAACACCGAGAGCAGTACGCGCATGAGCCCTCGTCAGAAGGTGATGGTGACGGCGAGCGAGTCGGTATACGTTCCGGCGGGCAGCGCCGCGGCGCTCGTCTTGTTGATGCGCGCGAAGATCGGCAGATCGAACGCGGCGCCAGCGGCGGCGATGGGAACGCTCAGCGCCGATCCGTCAGTCGGATAGGCCGTCGTGAAGCTGCTCGTCGAGTAGACGTCGTACGGCACGAACGCCGCGCCGCTCGCGAGCGCGCGCGCACCGTCGCCGACGCCCACGCCTTGTCCAGCATGCTGTCCGGAGTCGACCGAGACGTCCACCCCTTCGACGTCGGGCGAACACACGATCTGCGTATGGCCGGGACCGCCGGCGCCGCCGGTCGCCTGCGTCGTGAGCGCGCCGGTGAAGTTGGCGGGCTCCGTGCCGAAGTCGAGCGTCCCGAAGTTCGCGCCCGACGTGGTCGTGTCACCGGAGATGACGCACGAGCTCGTCAGCGTCAGCGTCGCCTCGACCGTGCCCGACAGCGTGCCTTGCGCCGCGACCGGCGTGGCCCAGACGAGCACGCCGAGCCACATGGCAAGACGCATCCGCGGCCGCGCACGGCGCGAACCTTCGTGCAAAACCGGCATGTGGAGACCCCCGTTTCATAGACACGGAGGGGAGCGCGTGTGCGTTGTGCAAGACGAATGCCGCGCTCGGATGCTTCCAACCGCATCCGCCACTGCCGAAATCGGCGCGGCCGTTCGCAGGCCGGCACGCCGGCGTCGCAGACGGCCCGCGACAGGTTTGCAATTGGCGAGACGATCAGGCGCCGAAGAACGCGGGGCTGACGGCCCCACGAATGCCGCCGAGCGCGGCGGCTTCGCGATAGTAGGTTTCGAGCGCCTGGACTTCGCGCACGCCGAGGTCGAACCGGAGGTTCTCGCGCAGGTACCGTTGCGCAATCTCGACGCGGTCGGGCATGTCCGCGCAGTACGCCGCAGCAATTTCGTCCGTGCGACCGCGACCGCGCGCGGCCGCCTCCTGCAGTACGCCGACGGTGTGTGCGTCGGCCGCATCGGCACGGCCCGACCAGAACGCCCAGACGAACGGCAGTCCCGTCATGTCGGTCCACGCGTCGCCGAGATCGATCTTCTCGGCGCCGAGCGCACGATGATCGACGAAAAGCGCCTGGTCGCCGATGACGAGCGCCGCGTCGGCCGTGGCGAGCATGGACGCCAGGTCCGGAGCGTGCGGCGCGAAGGTGGGCGTGATGCCGAAGCGGCGCGCGCACAGAATCCGCACGAGCATCGCCGACGTGCGCGACGAAGTATCGAGCGCGATCGATCGCGCTCGCGCGATGGGTACGCGGGTGAAGAGCGCGACCGACGCGACCGGTCCGTCCGAGGCGATCGCAATGCGCGGCACAATTCGATCGCCCGGCCGATCGGCGAACGTGATCGATGGCACCATGCCGAGATCGATCGTGCCGTCGGCGAGGAGCGCCGCGCACGTGGACGGCACGTCGAAGCGCAGCGTCACATCGGGATGCGCGTCGAGTCCGTCGACGAGCGGCCGGACGTTCAGGTAGCTGACCGCGCCGAGGCGCACCGGACGCGTCATGCCAGCCGCTCGTACCGGCCGTTACGCGCGACGGGTACGCCGCCGGCCGCGCGAATCTGTCGCTCGATGTCCTCGCGCGGCGATCGCCGCGTGCCGAGCGACTCGTCGTCAATAGCCGAGACGCCGTCCACATCGCTTGCCCCGTAGGTCAAGGCGACCTGCGCGAGCTTCGGACCGTACAGCGGCCAGTCGACCTGGATGGCCGGCACGGCCGCGCACAGAAGCCGCGCCGCGGCGACCGTGCGAACGTCATCGTAGCCGGTCGACGGCGTGTCGCGCGGATCGACGCGCGGCAGCGGCGCGAACGCGCGCAAGGCGCCCGTCGCCTCTTGAAGCGCGGCAACCCGCGCGACCAGATCGAGTCGCGCCGCCGCCGGCGCGTGCGTCACGGTGGCGCGCCAGGTCGCGAGGCCGCCGCGGTGCACGGCGCGAACCGCCTCGATGAGCGCGTCGGTCGTCGCGACCGCATCGACCGGCACGTCGGCCAGCGCCTCGAGCCCGGCCTCGTGCAGCCGTCGAGCCGCGTCCTCGATCGACACGCCGTTCTTCGCCCATTCGAGCAGGTCGACGAGCGAGAAGCCGGTCAGCGCCGCACGGCCTGCCCAGGCCGCCGCCGCGCGCGCGCGCGCGACCGCGTCGTCGACGGACGCGGGCGACCCCGTCAGACGCACTTCACCGGCATCGCCGACGTCAGCCGGACGCGCACCCGCGACTTCGCAGACGCGTCCGAACGTGATCGTCTCCCCTGCCAGCCGCTTGCGCGCCGCGTCGCCAACGACGCCCACGCTGATGAGATCGGGTGACGTCAACACGCGCGCCGCGTCAGCCTCGGTCAGTCGGCTGCCGGCGGCAATCTTGTCTTCGAGATCGGTCAGGCTGTGCATGCCGTCCGTCCTTCCGGGCACGGGCCGCTCATGCGGGCGGCCGGCCCGCCTTGGCAATCGTCTGCCAGATCGCGTCGGCGCGCTGGCGTGCGGCATCGGAGGTCACGAGCCGCCGCGGCCACTCGCGCGTGACGCCCTCGGACGCCGATTTGCGCGTGGCGTCGATTCCCATCTTGCCGCCGTACGCGGGAAACAGCGCGGCGTCATCGAGATCGTCGACCGGCCCACGGGTGATCTCGACGTCGCGCGCGGGATCGACGTGCGTGCCGACGATCCACGCCACCTCGGCCTCGTCCTGCACGTTCACGTCCTTGTCGACGACGACGATGCACTTGGAGAACATGAGCTGGCCGAGGCCCCAGAACGCGTGCATGATCTTGCGCGCGTGGCCCGGGTAGCGCTTGTCGATCGAGACGAGCACGAGGTTGTGGAAAATGCCGGCCGCGGGAAAGTGCATATCCACGATCTCGGGGACGGTCTTCCGGATGAGCGGCAGGAACACGCGCTCGCTCGCGAGGCCCAGGTAGTAGTCCTCCATCGGCGGCCTGCCGACGACGGTCGTCACATAGACGGGATTCCGGCGCATCGTCAGGCACTGGAGATGGAAGACCGGGAAGTCGTCGGCGAGCGAGTACAAGCCCGTGTGATCGCCGAACGGCCCCTCGCGCCGCCGCTCGCCCGGCTCGACGTATCCCTCGAGAACGATCTGCGCGTTGGCCGGGACCTCGAGGTCGACCGTCCGGCACTTGACCATCTCGACCCGGCGTTTGCCGATGACGCCGGCGAGCATCAGCTCGTCGAGGCCTTCGGGCATCGGTGCCGTCGCGGCATAGGTCAGCACGGGATCCGCACCGAGTGCCACGGCGACCTCGAGCCGGCGACCGAGCCGCTCGGCCACGCGATGGTGCTGCGCGCCGCCTTTATGACGCTGCCAGTGCATCCCGGTCGTGCGGCGATCGAACACCTGCATGCGGTAAGTGCCGATGTTCCGCATCCCCGACTCCGGGTCGCGTGTGATGACGAGCGGCAATGTAATGAACGGTCCGCCGTCCTCCGGCCACGTCGTGAGAATCGGCAGCTCGTCGAGTCCGCCCTCCGGCTTGACGATCTCCTGGCATGGCGCGTCCTTCACCGTCTTCGGCATCAGATCGGTGAGACGGTTGACGAGCGGCATCAGCCGCAGCGCGTCCATGAAGCCGCGCGGCGAGGGCGGCGTCGTCAGCTCGTCGATTTCCTTCGCGAGGTCCTCGAGCGTGTCGACGCCGAGCGCCAGGCAGATGCGCGTCATCGATCCGAAGAGGTTCGCAGCCACGGGCATCGACGCACCCGTCGGCCGCTCGAACAGGAGCGCGGGTCCACCGCCCGGCGCCTTGCACGCGCGATCGACGACGGCGGCGATCTCGAGATTCGGGCTGACGGGCTCAGCGACGCGCGCGAGCGCGCCGCGGCGGTCGAGATCGGCGATGAAAGCGTTGACGTCTGCGAACATGATGGGATGCGGACCCGGCACGGCCGCGCGACGCGCGGCGTCCGTTCACTTTACGTGGCGCGGCCGACTCCTGACAACCGCGGTCGATCGCCGCGTCACCCGCGCCCGCTGGCCTCGGCCACGGCCGA
>CALFMR010000106.1 GCA_937880585.1 uncultured Acidobacteriota bacterium | reverse complement strand
GTAGTCGAAGTCGACGACCACGAGCAGCAACTTCGCGCCGATGAGCGCCGCGATGATCAGGTAGATGCCGAGATCCATGATCCGCGCGCCGTCGATGCCGTGGTGCTTCGCGCGGACCACGGCGACCTGGAGCGCGGCCAGATAGGCCGCCGCAAGCAGCACGCCGTAGGTATAGACGGGCCAGCCGCCAATCTCAAACAGGATGGGATGCATGTCGGTTGACGAAAAGCAGCTCGATGAAAACCAGCACGGCACCGACGCTGATCGCCGCGTCCGCGACGTTGAACGCCCAGAAGTGCCAGCCGCGCCAGTACACGTCCACGAAGTCCACGACGAAGCCCTGCAGGATCCGGTCGGCGAGATTGCCGACGGCGCCGCCGAGGATGAGCGACAGGCCGATGCGCGCCAGCCACTCGTCGCGGCGGATGTGGCGCGCGTAATACGCGATGCCGGCGAGCGCCGCGAGCGCGAGCGCTGTCGTGAGCAGCCCGCGTCCGGCCCGCGTGGCGTCGTTGAGGAAGCCGAACGCGACCCCCGCATTCTCGACGTGTACGAAGTCGACGAGGCCTGGAATGAGCGTCTTGCTCGCGTAGAGCGGCAGCGTGCTGCGGATGAGCGCTTTGGACGCCTGATCGACGATGACGGTGGCGAGCGCGACCAGCCAGAGGAGGCCGGCGCGTCCGGAGGTGGCCGCATCCGTGCCGGCGACACCAGTTCCCGGCGCGGCACCCGGCTCGGCTGGGCCGGGCTGGCGCGGATCGAGAGCGGCCGTCTCGTCAGATCCGGGCGGCACGCAAGCCTCCGACAGCGTCGACACAGCGTTCACACAGGCCTTCGATGTCGTCGTCGGTCGCAACCGCGCCGACATACCGCCAGCATCGCGCGCATTTCACGCCCGGCGCTGGCGTCACGTCGACCGTCAGATCGTCGCCGGCCGATCGCTCGACGTCGACCGAGGACGTGATGAAGAGCATCGGCAGATCGTCAGCGTAGCGGGCGAGCAGATCCGCATCCGCGCCGCCGGCCGCGACGCGCACGTGCGCCGACAGGGCGTTGCCGATCGTCTTCTGCTGTCGCGCCGTCTCGAGGGCGGCGTTGACGCGCGTACGGATCTGCAAGAGCCGACGCCAGCGTTCTTCCACCGCTTCGTCGCGCCACGTGTCTGGCACGGCGAGGAACTCGGCTAGATGCACGGAGGCTTCGCGCGTGCCTGGCAGCCCATCCCAGATCTCGTCGGCGGTGACCGAGAGGATCGGCGCGAGGAGCCGGGCGAGCCCGTCGGCGATGAGGTACTGCGCGGTCTGCGCAGACCGTCGCGCGGGCGACGTCGCGGCGAACGTATACAGCCGGTCTTTCGAAACGTCGAGATAGAACGCGCTCAGGTCGACGGTGACGAATTCGTTGATCGCCTGGAAGACGGTCTGGAAATCGTACGCCTCGTAGCCCTGCCGCACGTCGGTGGCCATGCGCGCGAACCGCGCGAGCGCAAAGCGATCGACCTCGACGAGCGCGTCGAAGGCGACGCTGTCGTGAGTCGGGTCGAAGTCGTACAGGTTCGCCAGGAGATAGCGCGCCGTGTTGCGGATCTTGCGATAAGCCTCGACCGTGCGCGCCAGAATCTCGCGGCTGATGCGCATCTCGTCGCGCGCGTCGACCATCGCGACCCACAGCCGCAGCACGTCGGCGCCGTGCTGGCCGATGAGCGTCTGCGGGGCGATCGTGTTGCCCTGCGACTTCGACATCTTCCGGCCGTCTTCGTCGATGAAGAAGCCGTGCGTGAGCACGCCGCGATACGGGGCGCGGCCGCGCGTGCCGAGTCCGACGAGCAGCGACGACTGGAACCAGCCGCGATACTGATCGGTGCCTTCGAGATAGAGATCCGCCGGCCACGCCAGCTCCGGGCGCGCCGCGAGCACGGCTTCATGGCTGGACCCGGAATCGAACCACACGTCGACGATGTCGCGCTCGCGGTCGAAGTCCGTGCCGCCGCAGGACGGGCAGCGGAAGCCCTCTGGTAGAAACGCGGACAGGTCCTGTTCGTACCACGCGTCGGCGCCGGCCGTCTCGAACACACGCGCCGTCCGCTCGACGATGTCGGCCGTGAGCGCCGACGTGCCGCAGGCACGGCAGGTGACCGCCGGAATCGGAACGCCCCAGGCGCGCTGCCTCGAGATGCACCAGTCCGGCCGCGTCGAGACCATGCCCTGCATGCGCTCGCGGCCCCACGCCGGCGTCCACGTGACGTCGGCGCACGCGGTCGCGGCCGGTTCGCGGAGCGCGTCCATTGCGATGAACCACTGCGAGGTCGCGAGGAAGATGAGCGGCTGATGGCAGCGCCAGCAGTGCGGATAGGAATGGTCGATCGTCTCGACGCCCCAGAGCACACCCGCGGTTCTGAGCGCGTCGACGACAACGGGGTTCGCGTCGAAGACGGGCAGCCCGCCGACCAGGCCGACCTCCGGGAGGAAGCGCCCGTTCGTGCCAATCGGCGCGTAGACGTCGAGTCCGTACTTCACGCCGGTCCGGTAGTCGTCGGCGCCATGCCCTGGCGCCGTGTGTACCGCGCCCGTGCCCTGCTCGAGCGTAACGTATTCGGCGAGCACACCCGGTGAATCGCGGTCGTACAGCGGATGGCGGAACGCGACGCCTTCGAGCACCGAGCCCGGAAAGCTCGCGAGCGCCGGGCCGAGGGTACGGCCCGTCTTCGCGGCGACCGATGCGGCGAGGCGTTCGGCCAGGATGACCGCACGGCCGTCGACCTCGTAGGCCGCATAGGTGAAATCGGGATGAAACGCGATCGCCAGGTTTGCCGGGATCGTCCACGGCGTCGTCGTCCAGATGACCGTCGAGAGTGCGCGGTCCGCCAGTGCCGGGACGCGAGAGGCGAGCGTGGCGGCGCCGTCGGACGCGGCCGCGAACTCGACGAAGATCGACGGCGACTGGTGCGGCGCGTACTCGACCTCGGCTTCGGCGAGCGCCGTGCGGTCGCGCAGGCACCAGTAGACCGGCTTCTTGCCCTTGTAGATCAAGCCGCGCTCGACGAACGCGCCGAGCGCCCGGACGATCGCCGCCTGATACCCAAAGTCCATCGTCAGGTACGGCCGGGCCCAGTCGCCGAGGACGCCGAGGCGCTTGAAGTCCTCGCGCTGCAGCGAGACGAAGCGCGCCGCGTACTCGCGGCACGCGCGGCGGAAGGCCAGGAGCGACGCGTCGCTCTTGTCGCTGCCGCGTTCCTTTTCAACCTTCAGCTCGATCGGCAGGCCGTGGCAGTCCGAACCGGGCACGTACGGCGCGTCGAA
>CALFMR010000105.1 GCA_937880585.1 uncultured Acidobacteriota bacterium | reverse complement strand
CGGCCGACATACAGCGGCGACGCCGTGAGGCTGGGCATCGCCGTCGTGTCGAAGATGCCGTCGCAGGCGACGGGCCTGTGCATCGCATTGAGCTGCAGCGCCATTTCGAGCGCGACGCGCCCGCCGTGCGAGTAGCCGCCGAGGTAGTACGGCCCATCGGGAGCGTGGCGGAGTATTTCGCGAAGATAGCGTGCGGCCTGTTCTTCGATCGTCTGCGCCGGCGTCTCGCGATCGTCGATCGCCTGCGAACAGATGCCGACGAACGGGCGATCGGGTGCCATGCGGGCGGCGAGCGCCGAGTAGACGAGGACTTCGCCGCCGATGCCGTGCACGCAGAAAAACGGCGGCTTCGCCCCGGCCTTCTGCATCGGCACCAGGATCGATGGCGCTGCATCGGCGTCGGTGTCGATCGCGGTCGCGAGCTGACGAGGCGTGCGCGCTTCGAACAGTGTTGCGAGCGGCAGCGCGCGGCCTGTCGCCTCCTCGATGGCCGCCATCAGCCGAACCGCGAGCAGCGAGTGTCCGCCGAGGACGAAGAAGTCGTCGTCCGGGCCGACGCTCGGCGCGCGCAGCACCGCGGCAAACACATCGGCGAGCATCCGTTCCCGAGACGACATGGGCGGCGCGTCAGACGACGATCGCGTCGGCGCGTCCGGATCGGGCAGCGCGGCGCGATTGATCTTCCCGCTCGCGGTGAGCGGCATCGCCGGCAGCACCGTCACGACGGCCGGCACCATGTAACCGGGGAGTCGCCCATGCAGATAGACGCGCAGGGCGTCACGATCGACCACGGCGCCGGCGCGCGACACGACGTACGCGGCAAGGGCGAGCTCGCCGCCGGGACCCGGCCGGACGACGGCCGCCGCCTGGCTCACGTCGGGATGTGAGACGAGCGCGGCGTCCACTTCGCCGAGCTCGATCCGGAAGCCGCGCAGCTTGACTTGCGTGTCGAGTCGGCCGAGATAGTCGAGTCGACCGTCGTTGCGGAATCGCACGAGGTCGCCCGTGCGATAGAGGCGTGCACCCGGGCGGCCGCTGAACCGGTCCGGCACGAAGCGTTCGGCGGTCAGATCCGGCCGCGCCAGATAGCCGCGCGCCACGCCCGCGCCACCGATGAACAGTTCGCCCGGCACACCGATGGGGACCGGCCTGCCAGCCGGGTCGAGGACATAGACCTGCGTGTTGGCGATCGGCCGGCCGATGGAGACCGCGCCGTCGCCTGGCTCAACGCGTTCGATCGTCGACCAGATCGTCGTTTCGGTCGGCCCGTACAGGTTCCAGACGGCGCGCGCTCGCCCGACGAGCGCGTCGGCGAGATCGCGCGACATCGTCTCGCCGCCGCACAGCACGGTCAGCCGGGGCGTGCCGCACCAGCCGGCGTCGATGAGCATGCGCCACAGCGCGGGCGTCGCCTGCATCATCGTGACCTCATCACGTTCGATCATCGCCGCGAGCCGACGTGGGTCGGCCGCCTCCGTTGCGGTCGCGACGATCACTTCCGCGCCCGTCACGAGAGGCACCCACAGTTCGAGCCCGGCGATGTCGAACGACAGGTTCGTCACGGCGAGCAGGCGGTCGGTCGCGGCAACGCCGGGCTCGGAGCGGATGCTTTCGACGAGGTTCGCCAGCGCGGCGTGGGCCACGGCGACGCCTTTCGGCGTACCCGTGGATCCGGACGTGTAGAGCACGTAGGCGAGATCGTCGGGCCCCGCGCGCCGCGGCGGCGCGGAAGGCGATTCGGATCGTCCTGCCGGCGCCGCGGCGTCGAGGCACATGACCCGCGCGTCCTCGTAGGCCACGGCAGACTGCAAACGCGCTGACGTGAGGATCAACGTGATACCCGCGTCGCGCGCCATGAAGGCGCGCCGTTCGGGCGGCAGCGCCGGATCGAGTGGAAGATACGCCGCGCCGGCTCGCAGCACGGCCAGCAGGGCGACGACCATCTCGACCGACCGGTCGATCTGGATGCCGACGACGGCATCGGGCCCCACGCCCTGCGAGCGCAGCACGTCGGCCAGCCGTTCGGTCCGCTCGGCGAGTTCGCCATATCGCAGCGACTGCTCGCCGCAGCGCAGAGCCGGCGCCTCCGGCGAGCGCGCCATTTGCCGCCAGATCCAATCGACGATGGTCTCGTCGGCGGGGATCGCACGGTCGGTGGCATTCCACGTGTGCAGGACGCGCGCGCGATCGGCGTCCGACATCAGGTCGATGTCCTCGACGCGCGTGTCCGGCCGCGCGACGGTCGCCGCCAGCGCACGCTCGTATTCGTCGATGAGTCTGTCGATGGTCTCCGCATCGAACAGGGCGGCGTTGTAGGAGAAGACGACATGACGCTCGGCGACGAGATCGATCGACACCGACAGATCGAATTGCGTGACAGGGCCATCCAACGCGACGGGCGTCGACGTGAGCGACGCCAGGACTTGCCCGGCCGGCGGAATTGTCTGGACGTTGAAGAGCACCTGGAAGAACGGCGAGGGCCGTCCCGAGTCGCGGGCCGGTCGCAGGTCGGCGACGAGTTGCTCGACGGGATAGCTCTGATGGCGCAGCGCGTCGAGCGACGTCTGTCGCAGCCGCCTCACGAGATCGCGCGCCGTGGCGTGGTCCGGGAGATCGGCGCGAAGTACGAGCGTGTTGACGAACACGCCGGCCATCGCCTCGACTTGCGCACTCGTCCGGTTGGCGACCGGTGTGCCGACGACGACCTCCGACTGTCCGGTGTGCCGGGACAGCACGATCGCGAACGCCGCGAGCAGCACGACGAACGGCGTCGCCTGTTCGGCGCGCGCGAGATCGCGAACACCGTCGAGCACGTCGGCCGACAACGGCCGGCTGGTCGACGCGGCGCGACCCCGCCCGGGGATGCGCGGCCGATCCGTCGCGAGCTCGTGTACGACGAGGCCGGCGAGTTGCTCCTTCCAGTAGGCGGCTTGCCGTGCGCCGCCGGGACCCGCGATCCAGCGACGGTGCGCGGCGGCGAAGTCCATGTACTGCACGTCGAGCGCCGGGAGCCGCGCCGGCCGGCCCTCCACGGCGGCGGCATAGAGCTCCGCGGTCTCGACGGTCAACAGCCGGCTCGACCAGATGTCACAGATGATGTGGTGGACGTTCGTGACGAGCACGTGGTCGTCCTCGTCGAGGCGCAGCAGCAGGACGCGGAAGAGCGGCGGACGATCGAGCACGAAGGGCGCCGAGCCGAACACCCGCACACGTTGCCGGACGCGCGCGTCGCGTTCGGCTGGCGGGCACGCGCCGAGATCTTCTTCAACCGGCACAAAGGCCACGTCGACGGCCACGTGCTGGCGCGGTTCGCCATCGACGACCGGGAACGATGTGCGCAGCACGTCGTGTCGCGCGATGAGCGCGTCGAACGCCTGCCAGAGGTGCCGCGACGAAAGCGCGCCTCGCAGTCGCGAGGCCGTGACGATGTTGTCGGCGGCACTCTGCGGATTGAGCGTCTGCGACAGCCAGAATTTTTCCTGCAGCGGCGCGAGTGGCGCGTCGGCGCGCGATTCTGTCGGCTCGATGTGGAAGCCGTCCGCGCCGCCGGAAGCCTCGCGCGCGCGCAATTCGGCCTGCCGGCGTCGGAGCGCCGGGACGAGCACACGACGCTGCTCCGGCGTCAGTCGCGAGATGTCGTCGAACGGGCGGCTCATTGCAGCGCGAGCCGGGGCGCAAGCCGCCGAGCGCTCATCGCGTCGAGGGCGTCCCGGAATCCTCGAGCCGGTCGAGCAGCTCGTCCACGGCTGCGGCATCGAGCGACGACACCTCATCGACGATGGCGGCGCCCGCGGCCGGAATCGCCGGCGTCCCGTCGCCGGAATGGGTCATGGCGTCGAGCAGGTGGACCGTGATCCCCGACACCGTCGGAAATTCGAACGCGAAGGTGGGCGCGAGGGATTGTCCAAGACTCGCGTTGAGCCGGTTGCTCAGTTCGACGGCCATGAGCGAGTCGATACCGAGCTCGGTGAGCGGCTGATCGTCGCCGACGACCGTATCCGAGTCGAGACCGAGCACCTGGGCGATCTGGCTCCGGATGTGCGCGCGCAGCCGATCGGCGCGTTCGTCGGCCGGGGTATCGGCCAACATCAGACGTCCGTTGTCTGCCGATGTCGTGGCCGACCGATCGTGCGCGGGTGTCTGGTGTACCAGCTCCGAGAGCAGCGGAGGGATCGGCCGAGAGCCCAGCGCTCGCCCGAACATCGTCCAGTCCACCGGCTGGACGATCGCCTGCGTCCGTCGATCTTTCAGCGCGCGCCAGAGCGCGTTCCCTGCCAACGCAGGCGGAATCAGCGCGAATCCTTGCGCCGCCCACCGATCGCGCTGACCGTCGGACAGTCGTGCGGCCATGCCGACATCGCTCCAGGCGCCCCAGTTCACGCTGAGCGCCGGCAGCCCCTCGGCCGCCCGCATTCGCGCGAGTGCGTCCAACCACGCATTGGCGGCCGCGTAGTTGCTCTGGCCCGGCGAGCCGAACACGGCTGACACACTCGAACAGAGCACGAAGAAGTCGAGCGGACTCGGCCGCGTGAGTGTGTGCAGGACCCACGCGCCCCGCACCTTGGGCGCGAACACGCGGCTGACGCGCTCGGGCGTCATCTGACGGACGAGGCCGTCGTCGAGCACGCCGGCCGCGTGCACGACGCCGCGGAGCGGTCGGTCGGCGGGGATTGCCGACAGGACGCGCTCGACATCGCCCGCGTTCGTGACGTCGGCGGCTTCGACGCGTACCGACACCCCGGCGCTCTCGAGTCGCGCGATGACGTCGGCCGCGTGCGGGCTGGGCGCCGATCGGCTCATCAGGATGAGATGACGCGCACCGCGTGCCGCCAGGTCATCGGCAAGTGTGAGTCCGACACCGCCGAGTCCACCCGTGATGAGGTAGCTGCCGTCCGGCCGCGGCACATCGCTCTGCACCTCACGCTGTCCGATCGCTGGTCCGTTCGGCCTGGTCGCCGCGAGTCGCCGCGAGGCGCGCGTCAGGCGCGGGGCCCATCGCTTCGCCCCGCGGATGGCCAGATCCGGTTCGTGTGAGACGTGCGTCAGCTCATCGGTGAGGGCGGCCACGATCGCCTCGTCGCTTGCGTCCGCGTCGAAGTCGACGGTCCGAACGAGGAGATCGGGATGTTCCTGCGCGAGCACCCGGCTGAAACTCGCGAGGGCGGCGCCGGTCAGCCCGACTGGCGCGTCTCCCCACC
Organism: uncultured Acidobacteriota bacterium; assembly: GCA_937880585.1. Classification (GTDB taxonomy): domain Bacteria; phylum Acidobacteriota; class Vicinamibacteria; order Vicinamibacterales; family SCN-69-37; genus CALFMR01. The sequence goes on along the minus strand of CALFMR010000105.1, from coordinate 15,491 downwards.
CGGTTGCGGCACGCGTGACGACTACCAGTTCGAATGCGGTGCCAGCCGGTTGTCGCAGGATCTCCTGGGCGACGATCAACAGTTGATCGACGGCGGTCTCGGCCGCGTCGTCCGGAGCTCCGGTTCCGACGTCGAGGCCGCGGAGATCGACGAGACCGCGGCGACCGCGATCGCCCGCACGCGCGGCGATCGCCGTGGCTGCGTCGGACGGATCGACGACGCGCGTGTGTTCGACCGAACTCGCGACTACCGCCGCGTCGGCATCGAGACGCGCGGCCAAGGCGGATCCGACTCCGCGCGGATTGCCGACGACGAGCCAGTCGCGGTGCACCGCCTCACGAGTCGTCTCCGAGGCTGGTCGCCATGCGATCTCGTGCAGCCAGGTCTCGGTGTCGTCCGGTGCCAGCCGTCGCAGTGCTTCGGCCGACGTGCGCCTCGACACGCAGCCTTCCAACGCCATGATCAGGCGTCCGCTGTCGTCGAAGCACCAGACGTCGCCCGTCATCGTCTCGCTGGCGTCGCCCATGGCGTCGATGCGCGATCGACCCACGGCGCGGCACGGCATGGCGGCCGCCCGCAGGTCGATCGAGAGCCGCGCGATGGAAACCGGGATGCAGAGCCGGTCTGCGGGGCTGTGCGAGACCGTCTGTTGGGCGCCGCTCAGCACTTGCAGCGCCGAGTCGATGCGCAACGCGAGGCGCGTGTCGCCATCGGCGACCGCCGGCGCACAAAGGTGCGCAACCGACTGGCCCGCTTCGGAGTGGACCGCGTCGACGAGTTGATAGCTCGCGCCGTAGACGAGACCGCGACTGGCGAGATCGCCGTAGAGTCCGGCCACCTCGTCCGGCGTCGGCTCGCCGGGCACCGCGACTACGGCCTCGTGCGCCGAGACGTCATCGGCGAATGCCACGTCGGCCGAGACGTGGAGAGTCCATTCCCCAGGATCGCCGTCCGCGCCACCGCGCGCGCTGAAGACGGAAGCGGACATTCGCGCATCGGCGTCCTGCAGGACGGTTTGCAGCACACGTGGTGCGGAATTCTGAAACACGAGGGGCCGATGCACCGTGACGTCGCGGATCTCGACGACGGCATCCGGCCGCGCCTCGGCTGTCGCGACGATCTGCGCCAGGAAGCCTGCCGCTGGATAGAGCGGGTTGCCGAACGCCCGGTGGTCGGACGCGACGACATCGCGGTTCGGATCGACAGTCTGTTGCCGCAGCCGTTCTCCGGAAAGCGCGGAATGCACGACCACGGTCGACGACGCGGCCGGCGTACCGAGTGCGTCGCGCAACTCGGCGTCTTCATACGCGTCGATCCACCACCGTCGTCGTTCGAAGGGATAGCCAGGCAGCGCGACCCGGCGAGGGCGATCGGGCGCCGCGAGTGCGCGCGCGTCGAACTCGACGCCGCGCGCGAACAGCGCGGCGAGCGTGCCCTGCATCTGCAGCCAGTCGGAACGCCCGCGGCGCAGCGATCCGAGCCAGACGCACGCCTTCGAGGCGACCGATCGGCGGCCGAGCAGCGTCAAGAGCGGCTGCGGACCGATTTCGATGAACGTGTCGTAGCCGGCGCTGGCCAGTTCCTGAATCGCGCCGCTGAATGCGACCGGCGACAGCATCTGCCGGTACCAGTAGTCGGTATCCATGAGCGCGCCGGCCGGGAGGGCGTGTCCCGTCAAGGTCGAGATCAGCGGGATCGACGGAGGACGAGGCGTCATGGCGTCGGCCGTGGGTCGCAACTGGTCGACCATCGGCGTCATCAACGGCGTATGAAACGCGTGAACGGCGTTGAGCGGCGAGGTTGCGAGCCCGGCCGCCCGGCAGCGTTCGTCGAAACGCACGATGTCGTCGTGCAGGCCGGCGACGACGGTTTCGTCCGGGGCGTTCAGGTTCGAGATCCACACCGAGAGAGCGCCGTCCGCCAGAAGCGAGGAGACTTGCGCCAAGTCGCCGCGCACGGCGCGCATGCCGCCGTTGGCGGGCAGCGAGGGCAGCAGCCGGCCGCCGCCGGCCACGAGCGACGCCGCGTCCTTCAGCGACAGCGCCCCCGCCACACAGGCCGCCGTGATTTCGCCGATGCTGTGGCCGGCGACGGCCTCCGGCCGGATGCCCCACGAACGCCAGAGTTGGGTCAGGGCATATTCAGTGGCGAACAGGGCCGGTTGCGCGAGGCCGATCCGCTGAAGGTCGCTGCCGTGTTCCGCGATGTCGCCGTACAGCCAGTCGCACAGCCGCGCGCCCTCGATGGGATCGAAGACGGCATCGCACTCCTCGACGGCGGATTGGAACACGGGCTGCGAGTGAAAGAGCTCGCGGCCCATGCCCGGCATCTGCGAGCCTTGTCCCGTGTAGAGAAAGGCCACGCGCGGCCGCTCGCTGCCGATTACGCCGGTCTCGGTGCCGGCCGCCCCGGCGCCGTCACGTGCGAGCGCGGCGAGCCGCTTCCGCGCGTCCGCGATCGACGTGGCGACGAACGCGGCGCGATGCTCGAGTCGCGCGCGGCCGGCGTTCATCGTGTAGGCGACGTCTTCGAGCGGCAGGGGATGCGCGTCGAGCCAGGCAGCGAGGCGTTCAGCCTGACTGCGCAGCGACGACTCGGTCCTCGCCGACAGTGTCACGAGATGTCCGGGGCGCGTCGAGGCCTCGCGCGGTTCGGGACGGGGCGGTTCTTCGACGAGCAGGTGGACGTTGGTTCCGCTGAACGCGAACGCGCTGACGCCTGCAATGCGCCGCCGGTCGCCATGGGCCCACGGCATGGCCTCGACGACGACTTCCACCGGGGCTGCCGACCAGTCGATCGCGGGATTCGGCTTACGGAAGTTCAGGTGCGCCGGAATCACTTCGTGTTCGAGTGAGGCGAGGACCTTGATCAAAGCCGCGACGCCGGCCGCCGCTTCGAGATGCCCGATGTTGGTTTTGACCGAACCGACACGCAACGGATTGCTCGCCGCTCGCTGGCCGAAGACGGCCTGCAATGCGCGGATCTCGATGGGATCGCCAAGGCGCGTGCCCGTGCCGTGCGCCTCGATGTACGACACGTCATCGGACGACACACCCGCGTCGGCCAGGGCCGCCCGCAGCAGTGCCTCCTGCGCGACGCCGTTCGGCGCCGTGAGGCCGCTGCTCCGGCCGTCCTGATTGACCGCCGACCCTCGGAGGACGCCGAGAATTCGATCGTCGTCCTCGATCGCGTGCGAGAGCGTTTTGAGGACGACCATGCCGCAGCCCTCGACGCGGACGTAGCCGTCGGCCTCCGCATCGAACGTGGCGCACCGGCCGCGCGCCGACAACATACGTCCGCGGCACAGGACCATTGTCGTGAGCGGCGAGAGGATCGCGTTGACCCCGCCGGCGAGCGCGAGACGGCACTCGCCGCGCCGCAGCGACTGCATCGCGAGATGCACGCTCAGCAGCGACGAAGAACACGCCGTGTCGACCGCGAGCGCGGGACCATGGAACCCGAAGCAGTACGCGACGCGTCCGGCGGCAATACTGGGCGCGCTGCCGGTGCCGGCGTAGAGGTCCGCGTCGATCGCGCGGTTCTGCTTCAGGCGATCCGAATATTCAGTGCCGCCGACAATGCCGACGAAGACGCCCGTGTTCGATCCGCGCAGTCCCGACGCGCTGAGGCCCGCGTGTTCGAGCGCTTCCCAGGCGACCTCGAGGAGCAGGCGCTGCTGCGGATCGAGGGTCTGCGCCTCGCGAGGTGAGATCTCGAAGAACGCCGGATCGAACTGATCGAGATTCCGCACGAACCCGCCGTGCCGCGCGTACATCCGACGCGGCGTCGCCGGATCCGGGTCGTACAGCGCGTCCACGTTCCAGCGATCGCCGGGAACTTCCGTAATCGCGGAGGCGCCGTTCCGCAACAGATCCCAGTAGGACTCGAGATCGACGGCCGGCCCGGGCAGACGACACGCCATGCCGACGATGGCAATCGGCTCGTGCGCCGCGCCAGTGTGCACGACGGGATCCATAACGGGACGCTCTTGGTCGTCGCGCACCAGGGAGGGCTCCAACATTCCTCGACGGGATTGCGCATATGATATGCGAAATATCCATCGCACGCCGGTCCACGTCCGCGCGCGACGGCATGCCCACGATGACGTCGCGTACCGCTGTCGTTCTCGCCTTCCTGCTGGCGGTGCTGTACGCGCTGCCGGCCCTGACGGCACCGCCACTCGAAGACGACGTCACGCATCAACTGATGCTGCACAACGGCGTCGCCGGCGTGCACTGGACGCCGTTCGATCTCTACGACTTCATCGGCGCGCCCAGCCGCTCGGTCGCGCGGCTGCAGGAGACGGGCGCGATCCCATGGTACGCGTCGCCCAATCTCCAGTTCCGGTTCTTCCGCCCGCTCTCGAGCGCCAGCCTTGCGGCAGATTATTGGCTCTTCGGCAACCACGCCTGGGCGCTGCGCCTCGACAGCCTGGCGTGGTTTCTCGTCGCGCTCGGGTTTGCCGCCGCCCTGTACCGTCGCATTCTCGCGCCCGGTCCGGCGGCGCTCGCGACGATTCTCTATGCGGGTGCGAGCGGCCACGTCGTGCCGGTCTCGTGGGCAGCCGCCCGTCACACCGTGCTCGGCACGGCGCTGGCGCTCGCCGCATGCTGGTGCTACGCGCGAGGGCGCGACGGCTGGCGTCCCGGCCGTTGGCTGGGACCGCTGATCTTCGTGGCGGATCTCTGTGCGAGCGAAATGGCCCTGGGGGCGGTGGCGATCATCGCGGCGTGGGAGTTACTGGGTCGCCGCGGACCGTTCGGCCGGCGACTGCGCGAACTGTTGCCGTATGGCGCGATCGCCGCTGGTTATCTCGCCTTTTATGTGCGCGCCGGCTACGGCGCGCGAGGGTCGGCCGCCTATCTCGATCCGACGGCCGGCGCGTCGGCTCTGGCGATCATGATTCGACGCCTGGGCATCCTCATCGGGACGATGGTGACGTCGGTTCCCGCCGATCTGGTTGGTGGGCGCAGCATTCCCGTTCAGATCGCGGCGGCCGTCCTCGGCGTCCTCGCCCTGGTCGCCGTCGCCGGCGTGCTGCGCTACGCGTGGCGGCACGTGCCACCCGACGAGAGACGTGTGGTCGGATGGGGCACGGCCGCGGCGCTCGCCGCGACCCTGCCAGGCACGTTGACGCTCGCGAGTGGCCGGACGCTCGCGCTAGCCGTAGTACCCGCGGGCGCGGTCATGGCGATCGTGGTGGTGCGCGCACTCCAGACCGTGCGCACCTCTACGCCGGGTCTTGGACGCACGGCCGCGGCAGTCGTCGTCTGCGGCCTGACACTCGCGGTCGTCATCGGCGGTCCCTTCTTCAGGGTGCGTGGAGAACGGGAGTTCGCCCGCGTCGCCCGCGCTCAGCAGGCGCTCGCATCCGAGTTGCCACCCTGTGCCGGCACGATGGTCATCGTCAACGGCTCGGATCCCTCCGTGGCGCACGTCGGGCCTGCGTTGCTCGCCCTTCGCGGCCGGCCCTTCGGGGCGCTCCGCGTATTGAGCATGTCGCCCGTCCATCTCCGTATCGAACACGTGACGACAACCGGATTCGACCTTCGCTCGCTCGACAAGAGAGCGCCGACGATGCAGGAGCGGATCTATCGGGCCGATCCGGTGTCGCCCGGGACGCAGGTGTCGCTCCCGGGCTTCGATGTGAACGTCCTCGAGGGCTCACGCGCCGATCCCGACGGGTTCTGGGAAGGATCGCTCGTCCACTTCGACTTCGGCAGGCCGATCGACTCGCCGGACTTCTGCTTCATCGAATGGACGCACGGCCGGATCCGTCCCATGACGGCGCCACGGCCGGGTGACGTGATCGACATCTCACCCCAGTTCGGCCCTGTTGGCTGGTAGCCGCACGTCGAAGCAAGGCCGGCGCACGTCTCGCTTTGCCCCGCGCGTTTCGCGCTATAGTGTCAGCCCGCTCCTCGCTCACAATTCGCTCCCCGGCGGAGGATAGCCATGGCGTTTCCGATCGACGGTGGCGTTGGTGTGGCGAAACAGAGCGGCGATGGTCCACTTGCCGCCGTGTCCTACTTCGGTCCGCTCCTGCGACAGGCGGCCGAAGATGCCTGGGCCGACTATCGCCCGAACCTGCAGACGTTCCTGACGACCCAACTCGGCGCCGGCAACCTGATGGCCGACGGCGTGACGCTCTACGACATTCACATCGATCTCGCGCCGGACATCGCCCTGTCCGCCGAACGGGACGAGAACGGCGATCTCGTCATCCATCTGTCGACCGGCGTCAATCACGTCGGCGCGACGTCGACGCAGCCGACTCCGCTCGGCAAGTGGGCGGATCCGGCGTTCGACTTCTACTTCGGTCTCGACCTGACCTACCGGCTCGACCTGCCGCCCGTGACGCAGCCGATCGCGGCGACGGGATTCGAATCCATCACCGTGCTCTCGCCGAGTCTGCACCCCGGCAATTTCGTCGCGGACGTGCTCTTCGTCCTCGATGCGATCTGGGGCTGGATCTCGGGCACCGACTACCTGCAGCTTCTCGAGCGGTTCATCGCGGACACGGACTTCGCGCCCTACGTGAACAAGGCGCTGCAGCCGGTCAACGATCTACTGACCCAGCTTGCGGCCGATGGCTTCTGGTTCCTCGACACCGTCGTCGACGCGCTCGACGGATCGAGCGGAGACCTGCACGGACTGTCGCTGCCGGGCGCACCGGCCGATCGCACCGAGCTGCTGCTCACGGCTCGCGGCTACGATCAATCCGGCGTCGTCCAGGGCGAAGTGCACTGGCCGTTGTCGCTCGGCCACGCGACGAACGTCACGACGCCGGCGTTCGCCGTGGCCGCCCGCGCGTCAGTCAACGCCGCGGCCGTGGCCGCGATGCAGCCCTCAGTCGTTGCGGCCGCGACGCCGCAGGCGATTCCCGCGGCTGCGGTCGCCGAACTCGCGAAGCACGATCCGGTCGACGGCAGCACGGCCGTTCGATCCGCGCCCGCGCCGACCGGGCCCATCGCGACGGCACTCGTGAAGCTGCCCGCCGCTGACGCGGCCAAAGCCGCGGCCGAGCTGCGTGCGGGTGTCACGAGCCGCTTCACGGCGCTCGCGGGCGCGGCGCTCGCGGCGTCGCTCCGTCAGGAGCTCATGCGCGGCGCGTCGGATCTCTCCGTGACGGTCACGACGCACGTCGCCGACGGCGTATCGTTCGGCACCGACCGTCCTACCGGAAATCTCGCGAGTCTGTGGATCGCGGACGACGACACGACGGGCCGTCGGCGATACACGATGCGCGGCGTCGCTACCGAAGCGCCGTTGATGGTGAGTTGCGCGCTCGCCGACGGTTATCACTGGACGGGCCAGACGAACTCAGTCGCCGCCGAGCCGGATGGATGGAAGGGAATCGTCACGGTCCACAAGGCGAGTCAAATCGATCTCGGCAAAGCGATTCGCAGCCGCGTGGCCGTGCACACCGCCGTCACGGCGGGCGGCCCCGACAAGGTCGCACTGAGCTCGGCGCGCGCCGTGACAGCGACCGCGTCCGCTGCAGCAGCGAAGGTGTCGCTCAATCCTCAACCGCTGCCGCCGAAGACGACGACCATCAGCCGCGGGGGCACCGTCGCGGCCGCCGCGAAGACGCAAGTCGCTGGCGCGCAGCCGGCCGTGCCGAAGACGTCCGCCGCCAAGCGGGTCGTTGGCGAGACCGTGAACGTGGTTCAGCACGTCCCGACCGTCGTCAACAATCCGACCGGCAACGGCGTCGTGACGGGCATCGACTTCGAGATTCAGCCGTACGTCGCGCCCGTCGTCCGCTGAAAGCGTTCCTATTCGTCCGCCTCGGCGAGCGCCCGAACGGGCGGCATCGCCGAGGCGCGACGTGCGGGCAGCCAGCAGGCCGCGAGTCCGACGGTCACGAGTATCAGCGCCGAGGTGACGAACGTAATCGGGTCGCTCGGCTCGACGCCGACGAGGAGCGATCGCATTGCGCCGGTCACACCCAATGCCGCGCCGATCCCGAGCACGAGGCCGATCGCGAGCTGCACGACGCCACGCCGCATCACCGTGCCAAGTACGCGGATCGGCGTGGCGCCGAGCGCCATGCGAATCCCGATTTCGCGCGTGCGGCGCGTCGTCTGCTGCGAGATGACGGCGTAGAGGCCGACGGCCGCCATCACCAGTGCGGTCAGCGCGAAGACGAAGAAGAGCGTGCCGAACACTCGGTACGGCCAGAGCTGCGCCCGCAACTCAGAGTCGAGCGTGTCCACGTTCGACACCACCAGATCCGGATCGGCGGCCTGCATCGTTTGTCGCAGCACGTTCGTCAGGGCCGACGGGTCGCCGGTCGAGCGGACGGCGAGCATGACATCGCCGCCAGCCGATTGCCGATAGGGCGTGAAGACGACCGGTTCGATCTCCGCTTGATTGACGCTGGTTATCAGATCGCCCGAGACGCCGACGACGGTGATCCACGGCCCGGGCGTCTGATCGTCGTTGAACCGCAGGCGCTGGCCGATCGGGTCGGCGTTCGGCCAGTATTTCGCCGCGAACGCACGCGAGACGACGGCGGCTTCGTGGCCGGGGCGGCCGTCGACCGTCTCGAACGCGCGTCCGCGCACGATGGGGAGATCGATCGCGGCGAAATATGTATCCGATACGCCGATGTGCGGCGCCGAAGGCCGGCTGGCCGGTGTGTCGAGGAGATGCCCGTCGATCTCGAGGCGGTCCCGGCCGGCGCCGAGTCCAGGCGCACTCGTCATGAGCGCCGCCCTCGTGGCACCCGGCAGCGCGGCGAGGCGCGGCAGCACGTCGTCGAAGAACCGCAGCCGCGCATCGGCGTCGGGATAGCGCGACGCCGGGAGCAGGACGCGCGCCGTCAGCAGCCGATCGCGCGGCATCCACGCGTTGATCTGCTCGCCAGCGAGAAGACTGCGCATCATCAGGCCTGAGGCCGTGAGTAGGACGACGGCCATCGTGAACTGCACGACGACGAGCGCGTCCGACAGCCAGCTCGATCGTCCCGACCCGCCGCGGCCGCCTTCTTTCAGGACGTCATTGACGTCGATGCGCGCCGACCGCAGCGCCGGCGCCAGTCCGAAGACGATGGCCGACCCGACCGAGATCGCGACGAGATAGGCGAGCACGCGATAGTCGACCGCGAAGAGAATCCACGACGGCTTGCCGGTGTTTTCCGGCGTGACGGCCAGGTTGAACAGGTGGACGCCGCCAGCGGTCAACCCGAGGCTGATGATGCCGCCGGCGAGGCCGAGGATCACGCTCTCGACGAGGAGCTGACGGATGATGCGCATGCGGGACGCGCCGAGCGCCGTGCGAATCGCGATGTCCCGATGCCGCTTCAACGCGGCGCTGAGCATCATGTTCGCGACGTTCGCGCACGCGACGAGCAGCACGAGTGTGACGGCCGCGAGGATCAACTGGAACACCGTCCGGGCCTTGCCGTTGTTGAAACGGTCGTTGAACGTCAGCGCGTTCGCGCCGATTCCTCGGTTCGTCGCGGGATAGGTGGCCGCCAGTTGCGCGGCGATGGCGTCGACATCTCTGCCGGCGGACGCGATCGAGACACCCGGCTTCAAGAAGCCGATGACAATCAACGACCGGTTGTCGCGTGCGTCCCGATCGTGATCCGCGGGCCGAAGCGGCATCCACGTCTGTTCGTTGTTCGGGAAGGCATAGCCCTCGGGCATGACGCCGACGATCGTGACCGGTTGATCGTCGATCCGCACGACACGCCCGATGACGTCGCGCGACTCGTTGTACCGCGCGCGCCACAGGCCATATCCGATCACCATCACCGCCGGCGCGTCCGCGCGTTCATCGTCGACGCTGAGCGTCCGGCCGAGGACGGGGGATACGCTCGTCAGCGCGAAGAGGCCGGCGGTCACACGTCCAATCGAGACGGATTGCGGCGGCACCGCCGTCTCGCTCATGATGCCGCCGGTGCCGAGCCACGCTTCCAGATGCGCGAACGAGGAGGCGTGGGCGCGGAGATCCATGAAGTCCGCGTACGACATGTTCATCCGCGTCGCGCCGTTGGACGGCTGCGTGCTCACGACGGCGACGATGCGCTCGCCGTGCGGAAACGGGAGCGGTTTGAAGAGCACGGCATCCGACAGCGCGAAGACGGTCGTGTTGATGCCGATCCCGAGCGCCAGCGTGGCGACGATGGCGGCCGAGAACCAGCGGTGGGCGGCAATGGCCCGAAGGGCGTAGCGGATGTCCTGCACGCGGCCTGCTACCTGCTATAACGCGCGGCGGGGCCGACGGTGACAGGTGGCGTGCGGAAAAAAACGCGCCGCCGCATGCGAATGCGGCGACGCAGGTCTGTCGTCGAACGGCGGTGATGCAGGTCGAGATCAGGCGGCGGTGCGATGCGTGCGGAACTCGATCTCGAGCTCGATCTTGTCGTCCACGCTGAGGAGCCGCGCGAGCGACGGCTTCGTCATGTTGAACGTCGCGAAGTCGGTCGTCAGCGTCGCCCGTCCGTCGACCGCGTCATTGGCGAAGGTAGCGACGATGTTCCAGGTGACTTCCTTCGTGACGCCGTGCACGGTCATGTCGCCGACGAGCTGGAACCCAGCCTGCGCGCCCATGCCGGACGGGAGCGGCGACGGGAGGCCCACCGCGCGCTTCGGGACGAAGTCGAGCGTCGGATACTTGTCCGTCTCGAGCACGCGACCGCGCACGTAGCCGTCGCGCATGGACTGGTCGCTTTGAATTTTCGTCAGATCGACGCTGATCTTGGATGCCGGCGCGATCGAGCCGTCCGGATTGACGATGATCACGCCTGTCACGGCCTCGGTCGTGCCGACGGCCTGGCTCGGGAAGTTCACGCCCGCGAGTTGTTCCTGCACCTTGTAACGTGCGGTCGTGCCGGTCGTGATCTCGAGCCGCTGCGGCTTGGCCGGGTCGGGCGCCGGCGCGCCGCCACGGCCCTGGGGGCCTTGGGCCAGAAGCGAGGGCGCAGCGGGGGCGAAGAGGAGCGCGATCGCGGACGCGCAGACGGCGATTGCAAGGGGCTTCGTGAACACGGATCCTCCTGACGAACGGGACGCGAACCTCGTCCGGCGTGAATCGGCAAGGGCAGGCACTGCCTCTCACTACGAGCGTCGGCGGCGCTATGTTTCGTTCGCGGCGCTGCAGTAGAATCCAGCCACTCCGGCCGAAGCCCGCCCGCCTGCTGCGGCCCTTTCCATAAGGGAGCCGTCCTTATGCGTTTCCGTCTGCTGTTCCTCGCGCTCGCCGCCGCGCTCATCGTGCCGCGAAGCGCCACGGTGTCGGCGCGTGCCGGCCAGTACCAGCACTTCGCCGTGTCGATCTACACGCGCTATCAGGAAGTGCAGCAGATGATCGATCACCCCGATCAGCTGGCGGCCAACTGGGATCGCATCACGCGACAGCTCAAGGTGGACAAGATCTATCTCGAGCTCACGCGCAACCACGACGTCGTCACGCCGGAGTCCGGGCTCGACACGGTGAAGAAGTTTTTCACGGACCACGGTGTGCAGGTGGCCGCCGGGCTCGGCCTGACCGTGCAGGAGAGCGCGGGCTTCCAGTCGTATGACTACGTGGTGCCGGCCGACCGTGCGTTCGTGCAGCACGTGTCGGAGATGGCCGCGCGCCACTTCGACGAGATCATCCTCGACGACTTCTTCTTCTACAACACGAAGACGGACGCGGACATTGCCGCGAAGGGCACGCGCTCATGGACGGCGTTCCGCCTGGCGACGATGGACGACGTGTCCGAGAACCTGATCATCAAACCGGCGAAGGCGGTCAATCCGCGCGTGAAGGTCGTGATCAAGTTTCCGAACTGGTACGATCATTTTTCCGCGCTCGGCTACGACCTCGACAAAGAACCGAAGCTCTTCGACGGCATCTATACCGGCACCGAGACGCGCCAGCCGGTCGGCGATCAGCACCTGCAGCAGTACGAGAGTTTTCAGATCATGCGCTACTTCGAGCACCTCAAGCCCAACGGCAACGGCGGCGGCTGGGTGGACACGGGTGGCGCGACGACGATCGATCGCTACGCCGAGCAGTTGTGGAACACCGTGTGGGCGAAGCGGCCCGAGATGACGCTCTTCGACTACCGGCAAGTGCTGTCGCGCTTCCCGCGGAATGGCGGCGACCGGCCGTGGGCGAGCGAACCGACGAGCCTGACGCTCGATGCCGTCGTCAAGAAGGCCGGCGGCGACGAAGCGAACGCGACCTGGGCGGCCGTGGCGGGCGCGGCGCTCGAGCAGGCCGATACCTATCTCGGCCGGCTGGGCACGCCGGTCGGTGTCAAGAGTTACAAACCGTACCAGTCGATCGGCGAAGATTTCCTGCAGAACTATCTCGGGATGATTGGCGTGCCGATGGACGTGTATCCGTCGTTTCCATCCGACGCCAGCCTCGTGTTCCTGACCGAGCAGGCGAAGTACGACCCGGCGATCGTCACGAAGATCAAACAACAGCTCGTCGCCGGCAAGTCGGTGTGCGTCACCTACAATCTGTTCAAGGCGCTCCAGGGCAAGGGCATCGAGGACATCGTCGAGCTCGAGCTGCCGGGACGGTCGGTGCCTGTCCATGAGTACGGCGGCCGAGGCTTCGGACCCGCGCCGGCAGTGCCCGCCGAGCCGCTGCCGTCCGTCAGCATTCCGGAGATCCGGCCCTTCACGAACGACTCGTGGTCGGTGATCTCGGCGACGTCCGGCGGCACGACGTATCCAATCCTGGTGCGCGACGCGTACTCGAAGGGCACGTTGTACGTGTTCGCGGTGCCCGACAACCCCGCGGATCTCTACAACCTGCCCGCGAACGTGCTCACGAGCATTCGGACGACACTCAGTCCGGCGGATGCCGCCGTGCGGATCGTCGCGGCGCCGCCGCGCGTCGCGCTCTTCCCCTACGACAACGGCACGTTCATCGTCGAGAACTACACGTCCGATGCGGCTGACGTCACCGTGTCGGTGGCCGGCACGGTCGCGACGCTGCACGAGCTCGTCGGCAACCAGGACGTGACGCCGGCGCCCGCGGCGCCCGCGCGTGGACGCGGCTTCGGTTTCAGCGGCGCGGGCCGCGGCGGTCCGGCCGCACCGCCACGGACGACGTTCGCGCTGCACGTGCTGCCGCACTCGTATCTGGTGCTGTCGTCGGCGCCGTAGGGCCGTGCGGACGTGCGGCGGCGAACGCGCCGCGTGACGGCCGTTTTCCGAGAGGTCCCCCGAGGATTACATCGGTTTCGTCGAAGAGCTGCCCGGCGCCAACACGCAAGGTGCGACATTGGACGAAGCACGCGCGAACCTCCGCGAAGCGGTTACCCTCCTACCGAAAGTTCTCGACCAGCATGATGTCGGCGGCGCACTGGTCGCACGTCGAGTAGAGGATCGAGCGGCCGTCGGACGAGATACTCAGGCCGGCGGAGACCGTCTTCGGAATGGTGCCGATCGTCACCGGAGCGCCGCCGTCGAGCGCGAGCCGGCGGAGCGTCGCGGACTTCAGGCTTTCGGAAGGGCTGAGATAGTAAAGACCGCGGCTCGTGACCGTCACGGCTCCCTGGACGACCCGATCCTCCGCGAGGATCTTCGGCGGTTGATCCGTATCGCTTGACGGTACGCGCGCGAAGTCCGCGAGCACACCCAGCTCGAGCGTGCCGCGAACATTCGTGAGCAGGTACAACCAGTGTCCATCCGGCGACTCACCGATCGCCGGAGCGTACGAGCCCACGCGAACGGCCGGTCCTCCCGTCGCGGCCACTTTCCAGAGCGCCCATGGTCCGCCGCGATTCGACGTGAAATAGATCGAGGCGCCGTCGTGCGACCAGAAGGGCGCCGTGTCCGGCGCGGGATCGTCCGTGAGCCGGCGCGCCGCGCCGCCCGCGGCAGGCACGGTATAGATGTCGGTCGCGAGCGCGCCAGCCGGCCGCGCCATGTACGCGACGCTCGTGCCGTCGGGCGACCAGGCGGGGCTTCCCGTGCCGTCGAGATTGGCGGACGTCGTCAGTTGGACGAGATTCGAGCCATCACGATCGGCGACCCAGATCTCGTTCGATCCGCTGCGGTTCGACGAGAACGCGATCCGGGACCCGTCCGGCGACCAGACGGCCTGGGATTCCCGGCGCGATGACGCGGCGACGAGCGTGCCGTCCCCGCGCAGACGTCCGTCCGCGCCGAGCTCGGCGCGATAGATGTTCACGTTGCGCCGAAGCTGCGTGTACGCGAGCCGGTGCCCGGAACGAGCCACGTCCAGGAACCAGGGATTGTCGCCGGCGAAATCGAGGCGCTGCGGCTCGCCGCCGGCCACCGCGATCCGATACATCGCGGACGCGCCTCCCTGATTCGGGTTGCCGATGGCGCGAATCGCGATGACGCCGGCATTGTCCGGCGTCCAGCTCCAACTGGAGAGGTTCCAGTCGGCAGGCGTCGCGCGGCGCGGCGGTCCGGCGGTTTGATAATGGTCGCCGAGCGGCACGAAATAGAGCGGCAGTCCGGTGCCGGCCGAGGCCGCGACGACCAGCGTCCGGCCGTCGGGTGAAATGGCGCCGGCCTGCGGCACGGGGTGAACGCCATGGTCGTCGAACGGCCCCATGAGCACGTGCCGTTCACTGCCATCGAGCGGCGCCAGATAGAGACTCCCGCCGTCGGGCACGACCAGGAACCGGCTGTCGGGCGTCCACGTCGCGCGCCAGGTCGTCGTCGACACGACGCGCTCCGGTCCGCCGAGCGCCGGGACGACGATGATGACGCCGCCGTTGTCACGGCGCGAATCGAAGGCAATCCACTTGCCGTCAGGCGACCACTGATTCTCGCGCTCGGAGTACGGCGAGTGCGTCAGACGGATCGGATCGCCCGGCCCGACCAGCTTGATGTACGTGTTCGTGACGCCGCCCTCGGGTCCCCACGAGAACGCGATCTGATTGCCGTCGGGTGAGAACGCCGGATCGCGCTCGTCGCCTTCATATGACGTGAGCGGCACCGGTTGCAGCACGGGCGCGGTGGCCTTCGGCGCGGCCGGGCGCAGCAGGAACCAGCCGCCCCCGGCGGCCGCCACGAGCACGGCGGCGCCCGCGACGTACGGCCAGCGCGATCGCGCGCGCGTCGCCGCGACCACGCCCGAGGCAGGCGCGGCGAGCGTGCCCGAATCGGATTCCTCTTTCATCTCGAGGAGCGCGATGCGGACGTCCTGCACGTGCTGCCAGCGGCGATCGGGATCCTTGCGCAGACAGCGATCGATGAGCCGCTGCAGATCGTACGGACAGCCGGGCGCGACGTCCGCGATGGGCGGCGGCGCCTCGGAGACGATCGCCGCGAGCGTTTTCAGCGCGGTGTCACGAGTGAACGGCTTGCGGCCGGTGACCATCTCGTAGAGCAGGACGCCGAAGCTGAAGATGTCGGAGCGCGTGTCCACCGGCCGGCCTTCGGCCTGTTCGGGCGACATGTACCCGACCGTGCCCACGATCAGGCCTTCACCGGTGCCGGGCGTCGCCGTGCGCGTCGGCCCTTCGCTCATCGCGAATGCCGCGTCGCCGAGCTTGGCAA
>CALFMR010000104.1 GCA_937880585.1 uncultured Acidobacteriota bacterium | reverse complement strand
GAAGGCGCGTCGCATCATGAGCGCCATCGCTTCGGTGGCCGCGCGCGTGCGCTGGACGAGCGGCGAGAACTGCAGAGGGCCGACGGCGAGCGCGCCGGCTTCCGGCGGGAGGCGGAGGTAGGCGGCCGCGCCCGCCGCGCGTCCGGTCGCGGCATCGACGAGCGCGAAGAAGAGCGGGTCGGCGCCGGTGCAGGTCGCGCGCATCCAGTCGCGGTACGTGTCGAGATCGGCGAACGGGCCGTAGGGCAGATAGGTCCACATGCGGCCATCGGCGTCGAGCGCATTGGCCGCGTGAAGATCGTCAGCGAACCGCTCGTCGATCGGCTCGAGGCTGACGTAGCGGCCCGTCATCGTCTCGTGCGGCGGCGTGGGCGGTGGCACCCAGCCGGGTACGGCCGGGCCGATGGGCTGTCCGAAGGCGTTGACGACGGTCGGCATCATCGCCACATTGTGCGGCGGTCGGGAGGTGAATCCAACCGGCCGTTCGGCCGTAGCCATCGTCGAAATCAAGTACAATAGGATGTATTCGCGCTTTCCTGAGTCCTGCGGCCTGTCCGGCATCGGTCCTCACTGAAGCACCCTCGGAGGGACGATGACGGGACACGGCGGTTCGAATAAAATCGGCCCGCGTCATGGGACGACTGCGACGGCTGACGCGTGACCCGGTGACCCTCCCTCCCTTCAGGCCACCGGCACGTTCGTGCGGCTGCGCCGAGGTTCGACCATGCGTGTGCATTTAATCAACCCCAGCGATCTCTCCTTCGGGCTCGCAGTCATCACGCCGCGGTGGCTCTTCGTGCTCGCGGCGGCCACGCCCGAGCGCTTCGGCACGCCCGTCCTCGTCGACGAGACGCTCGAGCGGCTGGATCCCGAGACGATTGCCCCGGGCGACATCGTCGGCGTGGGCATTCATACGGGCAACGCGCTGCGCGGGTACGAAGTCGGACACATCGCGCGCGAGCGGGGCGCGACGGTCATCTACGGCGGCATCCACGCGACGCTCTTCCCGGACGAGGTGCTCGAGCGCGGTGCCGCGCACGCGGTCGTGAGCGGCGACGGCGACCTGGTGTGGCCGGAGGCGCTCGCCGACTGCGAAGCAGGCGCGCTGAAACCACGCTACGACGGCGGCCGCATCGAAGGCACGCGTTTCCGGCCGGCGCGCTGGGATCTCCTGCCGAAGGGGCGGTACATGTGGGCCTCGGTGCAGACCGTGCGCGGCTGCCCGAAGCACTGTTCGTTCTGCTCGGTCTGGCGGACCGACGGCCAGGCGCCGCGCAACCGCACCGCCTCGTCGGTCATCGGCGAGGTCGTCGAGCTGCGCCGCCGCGGGTTCCGGTTCATCGCGCTCGCCGACGACAACTTCTATCCGGTGTCCCTGCAGGACCTGGCCCAGGCCGCGCGGCACAAGGATCCTACGCGGCTGCACGAGCTGGAGGCGCTGCGCGCCGATCGCTTCGCGTTGATGGCCGATCTCGCGAAGCTGCCGAAGGACACGGTCTTTTTCACGCAGATCACGATGGAAGCGGCCGAGGATCCGGAGTTCCTCGATGCGATGCAGCGTGCGCACATCAAGGGCGTGCTCGTCGGCGTCGAGTCGGTGACGCCCGAAGGGCTGAAGTCCGTCTTCAAGAATTTCAACCTCGCGGGCGACGCACTGGCCGCGCGCCTGCGGCTGTTCCGCGAACACGGCGTGCACGTGCTCGGGTCATTCATCTTCGGGCTGCCGACCGATCGTCCCGACACCTTCGCCGCGACGGCCGCCGTGGCCGAGCAGGCAGGTATCACGTTCGCGCAGTTCGTCATGCTGACGCCGTTTCCCGGCACCATCGACTTCGAGAAATGGGAGCGCAGCTTCGAGGGCGAGCCGCCGTCGGTCGACGGCGTGCCCATCACGCGCCACTGGCTGATTCCGGCTGCGAAGCGGCCGAAGTTCTACATGCCGCACCCGGCCATGACGCCCGACGAAATCCGCGCGAACACGCAGCGCGTGTGGGACCGCTTCTACGCGCTGCCGCAGATCTGGACGCGCAGCCGCTGCGTGCCGTCGCTCAAGGGCCGTCTCGGGTTCCTGCTGATCTCCAAGCTCTATCGGCAGATGTACGCCAACACCGGCATTTCGACCGACAGCGCGCGGCGATCGACATCGGTCCGCTGGGCGCGCCTCATCAGCCGCCCCTGCCAGCGCCTGTTCGCCGGCCGCCCCATGCCGGACTTGCAGGTGCCGTCGTAAGGGGAAGTCAGACGTTCGAAGACAGAAGCCAGAAGTGGTCCGTTCGCGCCGTCCGCGTGCCTTGGTGACGGCGCGTGGAACCGCTATGATTTCGCGCCATGCGCGCATATCTGCGGATTGGCTGCGCCGCGGCGACGCTGGCGCTGGCGGCGCCGGCTCAGGCCGCGCCGCATTGGACGTACGGCACGAGCGAGCACTTCGAGGTCTACACCACCGCCGGCGAGAACGGCGCGCGCGAGGCGCTCGCGTCCTTCGAGCGGATCCGCGGCTTTTTCATCGACTATCTGAAACTCTCGCCCGCGCGACAGAACCCGACGCGGCTGGTCGTGTTCTCGGGTGATTCGGAATTCAAGCCGTATCGGCTGAACGAAGCCTCGATCGCCTACTACGGACCGGGCCCGGACCGCGACGTCATCGTGATGCGCTCGCTGCACGAAGACGACGAGCCCGTCGCCGTCCACGAGTACGCGCACCTCGTCCTGCAACAGGCGGGCAATCGCTTTCCCGTCTGGTTCAACGAGGGCATCGCCGAGTTCTTCTCGACGATGGCGCCGTTCGGCGGCGCGATGAGCATCGGACGCGTGCCGCGCGATCGGCTGCTGTACCTGTCGTCCGGCACGGCGCTCATCGGTCTGCCGCGGCTGTTGGCCGTGGAACGCGATTCGCCGGAATACAACACGAAGTCACACGCTGGCGTCTTCTACTCGGAAAGCTGGGCGCTCGTGCACATGCTCCTGACGGACGCGCACTATCGTGCGGCCTCCGGCCAGCTCATCGCGCTCATGTCGACCGGCACCGCGACGGCTGCCGATATCGAGCACCTGTACGGCAAGTCCCTCGCCGCGATCGCGCAGGATCTCGTCGCCTACATCCACGGCGGCCGCTATATCTACTTCTCGTCCCCGTATCGTGAGCCGGCGACGGCGCAGTACAGCGTGCGGCCGGCCACCGATTTCGAGAGCGGCCTGGCGACGGCCAATCTGCTCGCGGGCCTGAAGCAGGACGAGGCGGCCGCGCGCGCGGCCTTTGCGCGACTCGCGGCCGACCATCCGGACGACGTCTCGCTCGTCGAGTCGGAGGCCGTGTTCGAGCTGCAGCACGGCCACCAGGACGCGGCGCGGCCGCTGCTCCGGCGCGCGATCGCGCTCGGCAGCAAGAGCCCGCGCATCTACGCGCAGTACGCCGCGATGATCGGACCGAACGACCCGGCATCCGCCGAGCCGGTCTTGAAGACGGCGACGTCGCTCGCGCCCGACGATCTCGATCTGAAGCTCACGTATGCGTCCGTGCTGATGGCCGTGCACAAGCCGGCGGACGCGATCGCCGTGTTGCAGTCGTTTCCGCGCGTCGCCGCCGACCGCGCCTACGTCTATTTCAACATCGCGGCGAATGCACAGCTCATGCTCGGCGACCTCGACGACGCGAAAGCATCCATTACCCGCGCAGCGTCGTACGCGCGCCCCGGACCGGAGGCCGCGACGGCGAAGCAGACCGCCGACGGAATCGACCAGGTGCTGGCCGCTCGTGCGCGCGCGAAGGCCGTCGCGGCCTCAGCCGCCGACATGGCGGCCGCGACCGGCGCGGAAGCCAAGCCGGCTCGGCGCAGCATCGCTGGTCGTATGACGAACATGGTCTGCGGCAAGGACGCGCCCGTCGTCGAGGTGACGACGGCCGATGCACACGTCGTGCGCCTCGTCATCGACGATCCACTGCAGGTCATCGTCGGTGGGGAAGGCGACAAGCAGATCGACCTGCAGTGCGGACCGCAGAATCACCCGGTGCGCGTGGTCTATGAGCCCGCCGAGGACACGGCACGGCACACGACGGGCAAACTTCGCGGCATCACGTTCACAGCGCCGTAGCGCCTGGTGTTGCTGATTCTCGTCACTCAGGCCGCCACGGCCGGAGGCGAGCGTTGGACCTTGCCCTCCGCCACTTCCCGCTGGGCCGTGACGACGGCCTTCGCCGAGGCGTCGACGCGTGGGCGACATCCCCGCATCAACTGCGCCGCGCGGAGCGACGAGAGGATCACGAATTCGAAGGGATTGAAGCCGGCAGGGCGCGCGATCACGCGCGGCTCCCGGATGGCGTCCGCGAGGAATTGAGACTGACAGCGATGACGGGCACGAGAACCTCCGGGGCACCGGAGGCCGTGACGAACCGCCTACTCGTTCACGAGACGGCGTACGCCGCGATCCGGCTGACATTGGGCCGGTCGGCGCGCACCCTCGTGGGCACTACTCGAACGCTGGCGGGCTCGGTTCAGGACTGACACCTCCAGCATACTCGATCGCCAGCGCCTGAGTGGGGCACCGGCCGGCGGCGCGCGCGTCGTCCGCCTACCGCAGCATGTCGCCGCGCAGCGTGTAGGTCGTGCCCGGCGTGGTCGCGATCGTGCGGACGACGTCACCGCGACGGACGTGCAGCGGTCCGCCGAGGCGCGACGTGATGTCGGCACGAACGAGCTTGCCTTCGGTCCATGACAAGCTGACGTCGAACCCACCGCGCGCACGCAGGCCGGTCACGCGTCCCTCCGGCCACGCCGACGGAAGGGCGGGCAAGAGCGAGATCTCATCGCGCTGGCTCTGCACGAGCATCTCCGCGATGGCCGCCGTCCCGCCGAAGTTGCCATCGATCTGGAACGGCGGGTGCGCGTCGAACATGTCCGGATAGGTGCGTTCGGGACTCAGAAGGAAGCGCAGAATTTTGTACGCGTGCTCGCCGTCGCCGAGACGCGTCCACAAGGCCATGCGCCAGGCCGTTGCCCAGCCCGTCGCTTCGTCGCCGCGAATCTCGAGAGAGCGCCGTGCCGCCGCGGCGAGCTCCGGCGTCGCGCGCGAATCGATCTGCGCGCTCGTATAGAGCGCGTAGAGATGCGACACGTGCCGGTGATGGATGTCGGGCGCCTGCATGTCCCAATCCGCCAGCCACTCCTGCAGTTGACCCGCCGATCCGATCTGCATCGGTGCGAGCCGATCGCGCGTCGCCGACCATCGCGCGCGAAGCGGCGCGTCCGCGCCAAGCGCTTCGGACGCTTCGATCGTCGCGTTGAACAGGTCGCGCAGGATCTCCTCGTCCATCGTCGGTCCCGCCGTGACGGCGGCGCCGAACGGATGCGCATGTTCGGGCGAGAGCGAGGGCGACGTCACGAGCCAGTGGTGCGTCGGCTCTTCGACGAGCGTGTCGAGGAAGAAAGTTGACGCGCCCTTCAGTGCGGGATAGATCGTCTGCAGGAACGCGCGATCGCCGGTGTACTCGTAGCGCTGCCAGGCCGTGAGCGCGAGCCACGCGCCGCCGGTCGGCCACATGCCGTAGGCGGCGCCATCGATCGGGCCCGTCGCGCGCCAGAGATCCGTGTTGTGGTGCGTGACCCAGCCGTCCGCACCGTACATCGCCCGCGCCGTTCGTGCGCCGGTGACGGTGAGGTCCTGCACCATCGCGACGAGCGGATCGAGGCACTCGTCGAGGTTGGTCGACTCGACGGGCCAGTAGTTCATCTCCGTGTTGATGTTGATCGTGTACTTGCTGCCCCACGGTGGATCGAGGCTGTCGTTCCACAGACCCTGCAGGTTGGCGGGCTGGCCGCCGGGGCGCGAGCTCG
>CALFMR010000103.1 GCA_937880585.1 uncultured Acidobacteriota bacterium | reverse complement strand
CATGCGCCCATTGTACGGCGGAGCCTCGTGCTGTCGGAGCCCTGGGCGTTCAGGCCCAGGGACGCACCGCCCTCAGACCGACGACTGCCCCGTCGGCCCATCGTCGCCCTCGTAGGTCGTCTCGAAGTTCCGCTCGGTCAGCCAGCGCTTGAAGCCGTCGTTGTCCATGAATAGCCTGAAGAGCTCGGCGTCGTCCTTCAGGATCCCCGTCATGACGCGCCGGAGGGCCTTGTCGTGCTCGATGCGGGCGTTCTGCCGATCCGAGTTCCGGCGGGCATGCAGGTACGCCGGGTCCACCGCGACTCGAGCCGGGATGTCCTCGGTGATCAACTTGTGGACCCGGTCGGCGTCGGTCCAGTGAATGTGGCCCCACTGGTCGTTGAACGCCTTGATGATGGCCGAGAGCCGGTCGACGTCCGGCTCTGGCGGATGGCCGCCGCCGCTCGTTGGGACCGGGTCGATGGCCGCGTCCGCATCCGGCAGAACCAGCGCCATCTCGGCCTTCTTCTCGGCGCGGTAGCTGTCCATGTCGATGGCGTTCAGGATGCCGCGCGAGAGATCCACCTCCACGGGCGCCGGCAGCTTCGAGACGAGGAACGTCAGGAAGATGGACAGCTTCTCCCAGTCCGCGCTCGAGTACGGCAGGATGGACGACAGGAACCCGTAGGCGCGCAGGAAGGCCTTCGCCTTGCCCTTGAAGTCGACCTGCTGGTCCTCCTCGAGCTGGTTGACGTACACGGCGACGCACGCGTCGAGGATCGGATCGAGCCGATCGCGGTCGGCGCCGGTCAGATACCGCTCGACGAATGCATCGATGTCGGCGGCCGCGTAAACCTGGTAACCGTCGAGCGCCGCCTTCAAGTCGTGCAGCTTGTCCGGGTTCGTCTCTTCAGACAGAAGGGTCGTCCGGTAGTAGTCCGCGAAGGCGAGTTGGATCCCGGCCGCCTGGTTCATGAAGTCGAGCACGAACACGTCGTACTTCTTCGGGTGCGCGCGATTCAGCCGCGAGAGCGTCTGCACGGCCTTGATGCCCGACAGCACCTTGTCGACGTACATCGTGTGCAGGAGCGGCTCGTCGTAACCGGTCTGGAACTTGTCCGCGCAGATGAGGAACCGGTACGGATCGTCCTGGATCCGGTCGGCGATCGCGCTCGACGGGAACCCGTTCAGCGACGCCTCGGTCACCTTCGCGCCGCCGTACTCGTGCTCCCCGGAGAACGCGACGATGGCCTGGTAGCGGCTTTTGCGCTCGACGAGGTAGTCGCGCATCGCGTGGAAGTACTGGATGGCGCGTTCGATGCCGCTCGTCACCACCATGGCCCGCGCCTCGCCGCCGATCTTGCGCGGCGCCAGCACGTGTTCATGGAAATGGTCCACCGTGATCTCGGCCTTGAGCCGAATGGCATGGTCGTGGCTCTCGACGTAGCGCTTGAGCTTCTTCCCCGCCCGCTTCGTGTCGAACTCCGGGTCGTCACCGACGGTCTTCACGAGCCGGTAGGCGCTCTCGACCGGCGTGTAGTGCGCGAGCACGTCGAGAATAAAGCCTTCCTGGATGGCCTGCTTCATCGTGTAGCTGTGGAACGGGCGGTGCCCCACCTTCCCTTCGGGCTGCGGAACCGGATCGCCGAAGATCTCGAGCGTCTTGTTCTTCGGCGTCGCGGTGAACGCGAAGTAGCTGGCGTTCGGCAGCAGCTTCTTCGCCTCTATCAGCCGGTTGATCGTGTCCTCCAGCGTCTCGTCGTCCTCTTCGGCGCCGGCCTCCGAGAGAGCCATCGACAAGGCCGCCGACGTGCGGCCGCCTTGGCTCGAATGGGCCTCGTCAATGACGATGGCGAAGCACCGGCCGCGGTGCTCGCCGCCCATCTCGTCGAGGATGAACGGGAACTTCTGCACGGTGGAGATGATGATCTTCTTGCCCTCCGCGATGAACTTCCGGAGGTCGCCGGACCGATCGGCGTGGCCGACTGTGGCGCCCACCTGCGCGAACTGCTTGATGGTGTCGCGAATCTGCCCGTCGAGGATCCGGCGGTCGGTGACGACGATGATCGAGTCGAAGACGGGGGCGTCGTCTTTCGTCAGGGCGATCATCTGGTACGCGAGCCAGGCGATGGAGTTCGACTTGCCGCTGCCGGCCGAGTGCTGGATCAGGTACCGCCGGCCCGCGCCGTGCGCGCCGGCATCGGCCAGGAGGCGGCGGACGACGTCGAGCTGGTGGTAGCTCGGCCAGATCTGGCCCGCCTTCTTCCTGCCGGTCTTCCGGTCCTTCGATTCCACCACCTGCGCGTAGTTCTCG
This sequence comes from uncultured Acidobacteriota bacterium, assembly GCA_937880585.1. Lineage (GTDB taxonomy): Bacteria > Acidobacteriota > Vicinamibacteria > Vicinamibacterales > SCN-69-37 > CALFMR01. The sequence continues at coordinate 2,119 of CALFMR010000103.1, read as the reverse complement.
AGGATGTCCGACAGGCCGTCGCGCGTCAGGATCTGCTTCCAGAGATAGTCCGTCTTCAGCCCGTCGGGGTTCGGTGGGTTGCCGGCGCCGTCGTTCCATCCCTTGTCGAAGGGCAGGAACCACGACGCCTTGCCGTCGAGCTTCGTGCAGAAGCGGACCGCCTGGTCGTCCACCGCGAAATGCGCGAGGCACCGGCCGAACTGGAACAGCGCCTCCTTCGGATCGCGGTCGCGCTGGTACTGCTCGATCGGGTCGCCGACGGTCTGCTTGGTCAGGTTGTTCTTCAGCTCGAAGGTCGCGACCGGCAGGCCGTTGATGAAGAGGGCCAGGTCGAGCGCGCGCCGCGTCTCGTCGCGGCTGTAGCGGAGCTGGCGCGTGACGCTGAAGCGGTTCGAAGCGTAGCGATCGGCGGCCGCGTCGTTGCCGGGCGACGGAATGCCGTAGAACAGGTCGATGTGGTGCGCGCCATGTTTGATGCCATGGCGGAGGACGTCGATGGTGCCGCGTTTGGCAATCTCTCCCTGGAGCCGCGCCAGGAACTTGCGGCGCGTGGGGCCGTCGACGTCCAGTTGCAGCGACTCGAGCAGGCGATCCTGGGTGGCCATCAGGAAGCCACGCAGCTGCACGAGGTCGACGGCGTACTCACGGTCGTAGTGCCGGGCATCGCCGAGCAGCCAGCCCGTGCCGCCGGCGACGGGCGTGGACGTCTCGGTGACGGCGTGGGGCGGGACGAGCACGTCGGTGCGCCCCGTCATGGCTCGGACGATCAGATCTTCGAGGCCGCGTTCGGTGGTGTCAGCTGGCATCAGGATCAGGCGATTTCGACGAGGCGCTCGCCTCGATCGAGCGCCTCGATGGCGGCTGGCCAGAGCGGCGCGCACCGCTCGAGGAGTGAACGCGTGCGCGTATTGCCCAGCCGTGCCCAAATCACGGCGGGACCTGCGCTCCCACCCTCCCGTTGCACGCGAACTGCGAAGTCCTCGTCCTTGGAGATGATGACCGCGGACGTCCCGACGGCGTGGTCCCAAATTGCGCTATCGGTCGCCTCGGCGAGATCCAGATCTTTGACGTGCACCGCGTCGTGCCCCTGATCGCCAAGCCAACGAGCGAGCGCCGGCGGCAGCTGGGCGTCGACCACGAAGCGCACGGCCGTCAGGCGCTCCGCAGTACCGGGTGGTCGCTCTGGCGCGCCGCGAATTCGAGCGCCGCGGTGATGTCGCGATCCTCGAGATACGGATAGTCGGCCAGAATCTCCGCGCGGGTCGCGCCGGCAGCCAGCAGATCGAGGACGTCTTTCACGCGGATGCGCAGGCCGCGGATGGTGGGACGCCCCCCGCACACCTCGGGATCGACCGTGATGCGATTCAGTTCGCTCATGACGTGGAATGCCTCGCTGGCGGCAATTGTAGGGCAAGTCGCGGCCGGACAAGATGCTCGGCGCCTCCTGGGCGTACACTGCGTCAAGGTTCGTTCATGCCCAAGAAGACCATCGCCGTTCCTGGTGCGCTCTACGACCGCGTGCAGGAGGCTGCCGCCGCCGAGGGCACGACGGTCGAGCAACTCGCCACCAAGGCCATCGAGCGAAACCTCGCCCGTCGCTGGCTGGACCGCGTCGGCCGCGAGGGAGACGTGCGCCGCGGCAGCATGATGGATGCCGAGGTCGAGGACGTCGTCACCCGCGCGGTTCGGGAATCCCGCACACGTTCGTGAAGCGCGTCGTCGCCCAGACGACGGCCGACCGCTCGTGTCGCTCGTCGCCGGACCCGCATCCGACGTCACGCCTCGGCCTCCTCCTCAACCGCCTCACCGTCCGCGTCGAGAGCCTCCGCATCGGCATCCGCCTCGGCGTCATCGAGCGGCCCTGCGTCGTCCACCTCGTCGGACAATCGCGCCGCCGCCTCGCGCACGTCGAGCTTGCCGGTCACGACGTCGGCGATCAGGCGGGTGCGATATTCGCGAAGGAGAGCGATCTCGGTCCTCGCGCGCCCTGCGGACGCGTCCATGGGCCGGCACTTCTCAGCAAGCCGCCCCAGGAGCGCACCCTGCTCCTGAAGAGGCGGAACTAGCAGTTGGAGCTGAGGAAGCTTGCTCGCTTTGATCCCCAAGGCCGTTGACCCTG
>CALFMR010000102.1 GCA_937880585.1 uncultured Acidobacteriota bacterium | reverse complement strand
CGCGAGTCCCGGGCGCGCGTGTGCTCGACGCCTATGCCGGCACCGGCAGCGTCGGGCTAGAGGCGCTGAGCCGTGGCGCATCGGCCGTGACGTTCGTCGAGCGCGATCGGCGGACGCTGGCCGTGCTCCGCCGCAATGTCGAGACGTGCGCAGTAACCGCGCAAAGCTCGATCCTGTGCGGCGACTTTCTGGATGCGCGCGCCCAACACACGACTCACGGTCCGTTCGACATCGTCTTCGTCGATCCGCCGTACGACGGAACCGACCTCGCGGCGGTCGCGGAGGCCGCCGTCAGCGTCACCGCCGCGGAGGGCATCGCCATCGTCGAACACAGCCGCCGGCGCGCGTCGCCGGAACAGGCGGGGGGCTTCACGCGCGTCCGGTTGCTCACGGCCGGTGACAGCGCGCTCTCGTTTTACACGGCGGCGCCGCCGCGATAACGTGAGGGACAGCAGGGCCAGTCCATGTCCACGTCCGATCGCATTGCCATCTGCGCGGGGTCGTTCGATCCGCCGACGAACGGCCATCTCGACGTCGTCCGCCGCGCCGCACGGCTGTTTCACCGCGTGATCGTCGCGGTCCTCGTCAACAGCGAAAAGCAGCCGTGGTTCGCCGCCGACGAACGGGTGGCGATGCTCGTCGAATCGCTCGAGGACGCGGGCGTCGAGGTTGCGACCTTCCATGGACTCCTCGTCGACTTCGCGCACGCACACGGCGCCTCGGTGCTCGTCCGGGGCCTGCGCACCGCAACCGAATACGCCGACGAACAGCAGATGGCGATGATGAATCGCCATCTTGGCGGGATCGACACCCTCTTCATCCCGGCATCGCCCGAGGTGGCCTTCATCAGCTCGCGCATGGTCAAGGACGTCGTGCGTCACGGCGGCGCGGTCGACGGGCTCGTGCCGGCGCCGGTCGCGCGTCGTCTCGCCGCCCGCGGCGCTTCCGCGACGGGGAAGTTGTGACGACGTCCGCGATGGCGCTGGCGGAGCGCATGAGTCGCGTGGCGCTCTCGCCGACGATGAAGGGGACGATCGAGGCGGAGCGGCTGCGCCGGCAAGGTGTCGACGTCGTCGATCTTGGAGCAGGGGAGCCCGATTTTCCCACGCCGCCGCACGTCGTCGACGCGGCGCGTGCCGCGCTCGACGACGGATTCACGAAGTACACCGCGAACATGGGCATCGCGGATTTGCGGGAAGCGGTGGCCACGCGATACCGCGCCGACTACGGCGTCGACTACGCCGCGTCGGAAGTCATCATCACCGCGGGCGGCAAGCAGGCGCTCTTTCATGCGGCGATGGCGCTCTTCGGGCCGGGTGACCAGGTCGTCACGCACGCGCCGGGCTGGCCGACGCTCGGCGAGCAAGTCCGGCTCGCCGGCGCCACGCCGGTCGTCGTGAGAACGCTTGCGCGCGATGGGTTTCGTCTGACGGCGTCCGCGCTGCTCGACGCGGTGACACCCGCGACGCGCGGCATCGTGATCAACGCGCCAACGAACCCGACGGGTGCGCTGTTCACGGAAGCCGACGCGCGAACCGTGGCGATCGAAGCCGCACGGCGCGATCTGTGGATCGTGCTCGACGCCTGCTACGAGCGGCTCGTCTATGAGGGGCCGCCGCCGAATCTTCCCCGTGTGATGGGCGCCGTCGCGCGCGATCGCCTCGTGATCTGCGGATCGACATCGAAGGCGTACGCGATGACTGGGTGGCGGTGCGGCTGGCTCGTCGGTCCCGCGCCGGTCGTTCAGGCCGCCGGCGCCCTTCAGAGCCACGAGACGTCGAACGTCAATTCGATCACGCAGAAGGCCGCCGTCGCCGCGCTGACCGGGCCGCAGGATGTCGTCTCGGCGATGCTCGACGAATATCGCGTGCGACGCGATCGGCTCATCGCGTGGCTCGCCGAGGAGCCGCGGCTACCGGCCGTCGTCCCGGCCGGCGCGTTCTATTTGTTTCCGAGCGTCGAAGCCTGGCTCTCGCCATCCGGATGCCGCACGTCGGGCGAGTTCGCCGAGCGCCTGCTGGCCACAGAGCACGTGGTCGTCACGCCGGGTGAGGCCTTCGACAGCCCTGGGTTCATCCGGCTGTCGTATGCCACGTCACTGGACCGGCTGCAGGAAGGCGCGACGCGGCTCATCCGGTTCGCTCGCAGCCTGGACACTACCCGATGAATACGTCAGCGGTCGCGACGATTGCCGATCGCCTTCGCGCGATCGTCGGCCCCGCGTTCGTGAAAACGGACGACGAAGCTCGGCGCACGTACGGCACGGACGCGCTCCTACGCGGCGCGCCGGCCGATGTCGTCGTGCTGCCCGCAAACACGGCCGAGATCGCCGCCGTGGCGAAGCTCTGCGACGAGACGCGCACGCCGCTCGTGCCGCGGGGCGGCGGCACGGGATACACCGGGGGATCCGTGCCAGTGAAGGGCGGCGTGGTCCTGAGTCTCGAACGGCTCAATCGCATCCTCGAGATCGACGAAGGCAACCTGCTGGCCATCGTCGAGCCGAACGTCATCACGGGCGATCTGCAGGATGCGGTCGAGCGCGTCGGACTCTTCTATCCGCCCGATCCGTCGAGCCTGCGGCAGTCGGCCATTGGCGGCAACGTCGCGGAGTGCGCCGGCGGGCCTCGCGCGTTCAAGTACGGCGTGACGCGACAGTACGTCCTCGGACTAGAAGCGGTGCTGCCGACGGGCGAGATCATTCACACCGGCGGCAAAACGGTGAAGAACGTCGTCGGCTACGACCTCACGCAACTGCTGGTCGGGTCGGAAGGCACGCTCGCGATCATCACGCGGATCATTCTGCGTCTCATTCCCAAGCCTCCGGCGGCGGCGACGCTCCGGGCGCGATTTCCGAGCATCGCGCACGCGGTCGATGCCGTGTCGCGGCTCATCAGGGCGCGCGTCGTACCGGCCTCGCTCGAGCTGCTCGACCGTGACTCGCTCGATGCCGTGGCCGCGGCCTATGACGATGAGGCGCTCGCGCCCGCGGGCACGGCGGCCGTGCTGCTCATCGAAGTCGACGGCCTCGTCGAGCAGGTTGGCGCCGAGGCCGATCGCGTCGAGACCGCGTGTCGCGAGGCCGGTGCCAGCGAAGTCATCCGGGCAGCGACGACTGCCGAACGCGACGAGATCTGGCAGCTCCGCCGGCAAGTGTCGTTCGCGCTGCGGACCGTGTCGTCGCTCAAGATCAACCACGACGTCGTCGTGCCGAAGGCGCGGGTCCCCGAGCTGTTCGATCTCGTCGCGCGCATCAAGCACGAGTTCGGCCTCAAGATGTCGGCGTTCGGCCACGTCGGCGACGGCAACATCCACGTCAACATGCTCGTGACGGCGGACGACGCGGCTGAGATGGCACGGGCGCACGAGGCGGAAGGCGTCCTTTTTCGCGGTGTCGTCGCGCTCGAGGGCGCGATCACGGGCGAGCACGGCGTCGGCTTTTCGAAGGCCGCCTATCTCGACCTGGCGCTGGATGCGCCGACCATCGCGCTGCTGCGACGCGTGAAGCAGGCGTTCGATCCGCACGGCGTCCTCAATCCCGGCAAAATCTTTCCCGACGAAGTCGCCGCGGCGGACGCGCCGGGGTTCTGGCGCTGAGCTACCATCGAATCCATGCCCGTCATCGCGGTGGTTGGCGCATCGAGCGACCGGCGGAAGTTCGGCAACAAGGCGCTTCGCGCGTTCCGCGCGCAGGGCTACACGGTGGTGCCGATCAATCCGCACGAGGCCTCCGTGGAAGGGGAGCGCGCCTACGCGAGCGTGCTCGAATATCCCGGCACCATCGACGAAGCGACCGTCTACGTGCCGCCGGAGATTGGCGTCCGCGTGGTCGACGACCTCGCGGCGAAGCGCATTGGCACGGTCTGGCTCAATCCCGGCGCGGACGGGCCTGACGTCATCGCGCGTGCGCGCGCGCTGGGGCTGACCACGGTCGTGGCCTGTTCGATTCTGGGCGTCGGCGAAAGCCCCGCGGCCTACTAGACGCCCCGCGTGCCGGGCGGGCGCGCGATCTTCCGTCTTGCTCCTTGCAACGGCTGGTGTATACTCGGTTCTGTCAAACCACTGGCGTGGCCATTCGCGTGCCGCGCGTTTCGCTCCAACTCCACACAACTTCACTTGTCTGGTTCCAATCGCTATGGCGAATCATCAGAAGCGCTCCCCGGGGCGGCAGCCTGCCGACTCGGTCGTCACTGAAGCTCCGCAGGACAACGGGCCCGTCGCCGACGTCGCCCCTTCCACCCCCGCACCCGCGGCGGCCTCCGGATCAGAAGGCGGACGACCCGCCAAGACCTCCACGCTCAACATCAACGACCTGAAGGACATGAGCATCCAGAAGCTCACCCAGGTCGCCAAGGATCTGAACGTGGCAGGCGCGACGGGGATGCGCAAGCAGGATCTCATTTTCCAGATCCTCAAGGCCCAGACCGAGCTCAGCGGTTTCATGTTTTCCGAGGGCGTGCTCGAAGTACTGCCGGATGGCTTCGGTTTCCTGCGCGCGCCCGATTACAACTACCTGCCAGGTCCGGACGACATCTACGTCTCGCCCTCGCAAATCCGCAAGTTCGATCTACAGACCGGCGACACCGTATCCGGTCAAGTGCGGCCGCCCAAGGATGGCGAGCGCTACTTCGCGCTGATCAAGGTCGAGGCCGTCAACTTCGAATCGCCCGATCAGGCGCGCAACAAGCTCTTCTTCGAGAACCTGACGCCGCTCTATCCGCAGGAACGGCTGCGGCTCGAGACCACACCGGACAACCTGTCGTCGCGCGTCATGGACCTGATGACGCCGATCGGCAAGGGCCAGCGCGGCCTGATCGTCGCGCCGCCGCGCACGGGCAAGACGATGCTCTTGCAGAGCATCGCGCAGTCGATCACGACCAATCATCCCGAGGTCTACCTCATCGTCCTGCTCATCGACGAGCGGCCCGAAGAGGTCACCGACATGCAGCGCTCGGTGCGCGGTGAGGTCATCTCGTCGACGTTCGACGAGCCGGCGCAGCGCCACGTCCAGGTGGCCGAGATGGTCATCGAGAAGGCCAAGCGCCTCGTCGAGCACAAGAAGGACGTCGTCATCCTGCTCGACTCGATCACGCGTCTGGCGCGCGCCTACAACACCGTGGTGCCGTCGTCGGGCAAGGTGCTCTCGGGCGGTCTCGACTCGAACGCGCTCCAGAAGCCGAAGCGCTTCTTCGGTGCCGCGCGCAACATCGAAGAGGGCGGCTCGATCACGATCATGTCCACCGCGCTCATCGACACGGGCTCGCGCATGGACGACGTCATCTTCGAGGAGTTCAAGGGCACGGGCAACATGGAGATCCACCTCGACCGCAAGCTGGTCGACAAGCGCGTGTTCCCGGCGATCGACATCATCAAGAGCGGCACGCGCAAGGAAGAGCTGCTCATCCCGAAGGAAGACCTCAACCGCATCTGGGTGCTCCGCAAGGTCCTCACGCCGCTCTCGCCGGTCGAAGCCATGGAGCTCCTGCTCGACAAGATGGGCAAGACGAAGAACAACGCCGAGTTCCTGGCCGCCATGCAGAAGATGGGGTAGCGATCGGCGTGCCGGCCCCGCGCAATCGCCGCTGGGCCACAGCCCAGTTCTTCGTCATTGCGTGCGTGCTCGCGGGCGTCGCGAGCAGCTGGCGACCCGGTGTCGGGTTCACGCACCTCATCGGCTTTTCTCGGGCGTGGCACGACCGTGAACTGCCGTCCGTCCGCGCAGTTCCGCATGTCGATGAGACGACGGGCGCGTACGACGGACGCTTTTATGCGCAGCTCGCGGTCGATCCACTCGTCCGCGATCCCGCGATGGATACAGCGCTCGACGCACCGATGCTGCGCGCGCGGCGCATCTTCCTGCCTTGGCTGGCCTGGATCATCGGTCTCGGGCAGCCAGCCTGGATTCTTCAGGCCTACGCGCTGCTCAACGTCCTGGCGTGGCTTGCCCTCGCGTCGCTTCTCACGCGATGGATCGTCGTCGACTCGCCGAGCCGCTTCGTGTTGTGGACCGGTTGCCTGCTCGGATACGGGGCGCTCGATTCGCTGCGCTACGGCCTGACCGACCTGCCCGCTGCGACTCTTGCGGCGCTCGCCATCCTGTTCGTCGAGCGCGGACGTAGTGTACCGGCAGGTCTGGCGGCCGGTGCGGCCGGGCTGACGCGTGAGACTGCGCTTCTGGTGTGCGCGGCCTTCGCTGGTCTTCGACGAGGCGCGACATCCTGGCGTGCGACAGTGCAAGCGATCGGTGTTGCCGTATGTCCGTTGCTGCTGTGGTGCCTTTACCTTGCGCTGGCACGCGATTGGCGCGCCGTGTCTGGCGTCGGCAACGTCGGCGTGCCGCTTCGAGGCCTTCTCTGGAAAGTGCGCGACATCGACAACCAGATCGCGACGCACGGCGTCGATGTGCCGGTCGTCGCGATGGCGACTGCACTCATCGGTTTTCTCGCACAAGGCGTCGTCGTCATGCGCGGCCTCGCGACGCCTGCGCGAAACGCGTGGACGCTCGTCGCCGCCGCAACGTTTGCGTTCACGCTGTGCGTCCAGCTCGCGCCATGGGCCGAAGTGCCGGGCGCGTATCTCCGTGTCGCCCTGCCGCTCGCCATTGGCGCGAATGTGACGCTGGCGGCCAAGCCCACCGCCAGTTGGACGGCTATCGTGTTGACGAATCTCGGCGTGATTTCGGCCCTCTTGACGCTTCGGCCGTGAAGGGTGTCGTCTAGATCACCGGCCCGGCGATCTCTCCCGCGGGCGCGTCCGACGGCTGGTCGGATGGCATCGGCACGCCTGACTCGGTGAGGATCGCCCGCAGCTCGTCACCTTCTATCGTCTCCTTCTCGAGCAGACGATCGGCGACCGCGTCGAGCGCCTGACGACGGTCGGTGAGGAGCGTGCGCGCCGTCTCCTCGGCGCCCGAGACGAAGCGGCGGACCTCGGCATCGATCACCCGCGCCGTGTCCTCGGCGTAGACGCCGCGCTCGGGCATGAACGGCTGATCGAGGAACGTGCTGCGGCGGCGGCCTTCGTGATTGACCGGGCCGACGGCTTCGCTCATGCCGAGCTCGGTGACCATCGCGCGCGCGATGTCCGTCGCACGCAGCAGGTCGTTCTGCGCGCCCGTCGACATCTCGCCGAAGACGATCATCTCCGCGGTCCGGCCGCCGAGCAGCACGGCCAGTTCGTTCAGGAGTTCGGCGCGCGTGCGGAGGTACCGATCCTCGGACGGCAGGTGCATCGTGTAGCCGAGCGCGCCGAAGCCGCGGCCCACGATCGAGACCTTGTGGACGGGATCGAGTCCCGGCAGAAGCGTGCCGACGATGGCGTGTCCGACTTCATGCACCGCGATGATGCGCCGCATGCGTGGACTCATCACGCGCTTCTTCTCGAGCCCGGCGACGATGCGATCGATGGCATCTTCGAAGTCCGAGCGATCGACGGCGGGCTTGTCACGCCGCGCCGCAAGCAGCGCCGCTTCGTTGACGAGATTCGCCAGGTCGGCGCCCGAGAAGCCCGCCGTCCGCACGGCAATGCGCTCGAAGTTCACCGACTCCGACATGCGGACGTCCTTCGCGTGGATCCGCAGGATCGCCTCGCGGCCTTTCACGTCCGGCTTGTCGACGAGCACCTGGCGATCGAAGCGGCCCGGGCGGAGAAGGGCTGGATCGAGTACTTCGGGCCGGTTCGTGGCCGCCATGATGATGACGCCCTTCTTCGAGTCGAAGCCGTCCATCTCGGCCAGGAGCTGGTTGAGCGTCTGCTCGCGCTCTTCGTGTCCACCCATCGGCGACTGCGTACGGATCTTGCCGAGCGCGTCCAGCTCGTCGATGAACACGATGCACGGGGCTTTGAGCTCGGCCTGCCGGAACAGGTCACGCACGCGCGCCGCGCCCACGCCGACGAACATCTCGACGAACTCCGACCCGCTCAAGCTGAAGTAGGGGACCTTGGCTTCGCCCGCGACCGCGCGTGCCAGGAGCGTCTTGCCCGTGCCCGGCGGCCCGACGAGCAGGACGCCCTTCGGAATCCGTCTGCCGATCGTCGTGTACTTCGCAGGGTGCTTCAAAAACTCGACGACCTCGCGCAG
>CALFMR010000101.1 GCA_937880585.1 uncultured Acidobacteriota bacterium | reverse complement strand
GATCTGGTGCGTGATGCCTTCCGGGCTGTCGCTGCGCACGATGCTCACGCCGAAGCGGCCGGCGAACCGATCCGTCGTCGCCTGGTCGCCCGTGAGAAACGTCCAGATCGCCGGATTGGCCTCGAGCCGCTTCGCATGTTCGGCGAGCACGGCCGGCGTGTCGTGTGCCGGATCGATCGAGATCGAGATCAGCTTCACCTGACCGCGGAGCGGCGTGTTGTCGGAGACCGCGCGCTGGATGGTCGCGAAGTTCTGGTCCATGAGCGGACAGAACGTCGGCAGCGGGCAGCTCGTGTAGATGAACGTGACGAGCGTCAGCGAGCCCTTCCATTCCGAGATCGAGCGGCGTGTGTTCGTCTGATCGATGAACGCCGCGTCGGGCACCTCATCGCCGACCGCGAGGATGCCTTCGGCGAGTGCGGCCGAGTTCGTGTTGGTCGGCAGTGGCGCCGTGCCCGTGTGGGTGATGGCCGTGAGCGTCGCGCCGGCATCGGTCACCTGCATGGTGGCCGTGATGAGCTCGCCCGGCGTGCGGCCCTGCATCAGCGCCGGCGTCGCGACCGGATAGTTCATCGTCATGGCCGGCATGAAACCGGCGATGTCTTCATGCTTGATGGTCAGGTACTGATTGGGCAGAACGGCGAGCACCTGGCCGGTGAGCGTGTACTCGCGCGGGGGCGGCTGGCGGTGACAGGCGGCGACGCCGGCGAAAAGCAGCAGGACGCCAACGAGCGGCAGTCGACGAAGCATCAGCGGCACGTCCTCTCCTGGCCGGTCATCCGTTCACGACCCAGCCGTCCTTCAGCTCGATGATCCGCGATCCGTAGGCCGCGTTGGTCTCCGAGTGCGTGACCTGCACGATCGTCGTGCCGGTCTCGTTGAGCTTCTTGAACAGATCCATGATCTCGCGGCCCTGGCTCGAGTGCAGGTTGCCGGTCGGCTCGTCGGCGAGGATCACGCGCGGGTTCGCGATGATCGCGCGCGCCACGGCGATGAGCTGCTGCTGCCCGCCCGAGAGCTGGCTCGGATACAGGTCCTTCTTGCCGACGATATGGAAGCGGTCGAGGATGTCGCAGACCATGCTGTCGCGATCGGCCTTGCGGATGTCGCGGTAGGAGAGCGGCACGTCGAGGTTCTCGTACACCGTCAGGTGATCGAGCAGGTGATAGCTCTGGAAGACGAAGCCGATGTGCTGCTTGTGCAGCCGCGCGCGGTCCTTCGGGCTGAGCCGGTGCACGGGCTGTCCGCCGAAGTAGTAGTCGCCCGTCCAGGCGCTGTCGTGCATGCCGATGATGTGGAGCAGCGTCGACTTGCCCGCGCCCGACGGTCCCATGATCGACACGAACTCGCCGTCCTTGATGTCGATCGTCACGCGGCGCAGCACCCACGTGCGGCTCGTGCCGTGGGCGTAGGCCTTCTCGATGTTTTGCAACGAGACCAATGCTTCGCCGGGCAGTGGCTCGAACTCGGTCGGGGCGGCGGCCTGCGGAGTGCGCGAGAAGAGCGCCATGGGAACCTCCCGATGATTCTATCCGCACCGGCCGCACGGGGGCAGGCCGCCGCCGGCGTCGTTCACCGGTCCCGGGCGGCAACTGGCCGGAAAGCGCGGGCGTGGCGGCGCGTCCTTCGCGAAGATGCCGTCAGGGCCGAAGGGCCGGGAGGCACCAGTGACGCGCACACGTATCTGGCTGACGGTCGTGGCGTTCGTGGGGCTGACAGCGGGCGCGCTCGCGGCGACGCTCGTCTGGATGGTGATGACGCGGCCCGTCGCGCTGGCGCAGCTCATCGGCACCATCTGGTAAGGTGCCGCTGGCGCCGGCCTCACCGCGCGAGGCCGGACGCGCGCCGCATGGGGACAGGACATGATGACGCTCGCACGTGACGCGGAAGACAACCGGAACCGGCGATGGCCGCTCGTCTGGGGCGGCACCCTCGTCGTCGTGGGTGTGCTGTCGTTCGGCGATCGCGTCGGCTGGTGGCCGGGGCTCAACTGGGTGCATCTCTGGCCGATCGTGATGATCGTCACCGGCACGCTGCTCCTCCTGCCTCCGTGGGAACGCGCGCCGGGCGCCGGCGTCGGCTGGTGGCTCGTGACCGAGGGCGTGCTGTTCCTGCTCAACGCCTACGGGATCCTGTCGTTGAAGACGAGTTGGCCGCTTTTGATCGTCGCCGCCGGCGTCTGGATTGTCGTCGCCGGTGGCCGGTCGCGAAGGGACCGGCGTCATGCGCGCTGACCGGCGCGGCCTGATGCCGTGCACGCCGCAGATCGTCGTCGGCCTGCTCATCATTCTCTGGGGCCTGACGCTCACGGCCGACAACCTGGGCTGGGTGAACGCCCGGCACGTGCTGGCGTACTGGCCGGTCGGGCTCCTGGCGCTCGGCACCGTGATGTTCGCGCGTGCGTCGGACGCGAGCGGCCGGCTGTCGGCCGGCTTCGTCCTGGCCGTGGGCGTGCTCTTCACGGGCCGGCAGGTCTTCGGCTGGCACATGACGTTCGGCCTCATCTGGCCACTCTTTCTCGTCGCGGTCGGTGGCGTGCTCATCGCGCGGTCGGTCGGCCTTCGCCCGCAACTGACCGCCGAGGCGGGCGACCGTCGCCGCGTGACCGGCTTCGCGTTCTGGTCGGGCACCAAGCGGCGCATCACCTCGCCGGTCTTCGAACGCGCCGACTTCACGGCCGTGATGGGCGGCGTCGAGATCGATCTGCGCGGCGCGGGCACGGCCGGCGGCGAGGCCGTGCTCGATCTGTTCGTCGTGATGGGCGGCATCGAGATCCAGGTCCCGCCCGACTGGGTCGTCGTCAACGAGCTCGTCACCGTCATGGGCGGCGTCGACGACCGCAGCACCGGCCTCGGCGACGCCAAACACCGCCTCGTCCTCCGCGGCTTCGCGCTGATGGGCGGGGTGGGGGTGAAAACGTAGGGTGCATCCCGTCTTCGAGGCCCCGCGGCGGCTGCGATGGCATTTCGTCAGCTGGGCGGTGGCCGGCGTCGTGCTGGGGCTCATCGTGCGCGGGATGTCGCATGCCGGGTGGCTGGCGGCGACGGCGTTCGGGCTGCCGATGGGGCTGCTCGCCGGATCGATGGCGCTGTCGGCGTGGTACGTCTCACGGGCGGCACCGGCCGGCCGGACGTCGGCGGGCCGTGTCGCGGCGACGGTCCTCGTCGCGGCGCTCGTGGTCGCCGCGATCTGGGCGGCGGCCGGTCAGCTGTGGTGGCAGGCGCTCGAAGCGTTCGGCCTGATGGCGCGCGGCGCGCGGCCGCCGGGCTTCTACGAGCTGCTCCTGCTCGTCGGCGGCCTCACGTATCTGGTGTCGGTCATGGGGCATTTCGTCTGGCACGCGTTCGAGGACTCGGCCGCGTCACGGCGGCGCGCGTTCGAATCGCAGATCGCGCATCGCGACGCGGAGCTCCGCGCGCTTCGCGCGCAGGTCGATCCGCACTTCCTCTTCAACAGCCTCAACGCGATCAGCGGGCTCATCGGCGCCGACCCGGCGCAGGCGCGGCTCACCTGCCAGCGGCTGGCCGACTTCCTGCGCGAGAGCCTCGCGCAGGGTAGGGCGACCTCGATTCCGCTCGCGCGCGAGGTCGCGCTCGTCGAACAATATCTGCAGGTCGAGCAGGTCCGGTTCGGTGCGCGCCTGCAGGTTCGCGTGGCGGTTCCCGATGACTGCCGCGACGTGCCGGTGCCGCCGCTCCTGCTCCAGCCGCTCGTCGAAAACGCCGTGCGCCACGGCGTGGCGACGACGCTCGACGGCGGCCTCATCGAGATCGAGGTGCGCCGCGCCGGCGCGCGCGCGGTCATCGTCGTGTCGAATCCGCGCGATCCCGATCGCGAGCGCCGCGGCACGGGCTTTGGCTTGGAGATCGTCGGCCGGCGGCTCGACGCCGCATTCGGCGGCCGCGCCGCGCTCTTCGTCGATCCCGGCGCCGGCACGTTCCGCGTGACGGTCACCGTGCCCATCGAGGAGTCCGCATGACCCGGCCGGCCGATCCCCTCACTGCCGTGATTGTCGACGACGAAGCGCCCGCGCGCCTGGCGATGCGGCACGCGCTCGGCGTGGTCGGCGGCGTCGAGGTGGTGGCCGAGTGCGCGAACGGGTTCGAGGCGGTCAAGGCCGTCACCGACCGCCGGCCCGACGTGCTGTTCCTCGACGTGCAGATGCCGAAGCTCGACGGCTTCGAGGTGCTCGAGCTCGTCGGCGTCGAGACGCCGGTCGTCTTCGTCACGGCCTACGATCAGTTCGCGCTCCGCGCCTTCGAGGTGCACGCGGTCGATTACCTGCTCAAGCCGTTCACGCCCGAGCGGTTGGCCGCGGCGCTCGATCGCGTCCGCCAACGCACGACGACGCAGCCGGATGCGGCGGCGCTGCGGGCGAGCGCGCGGCCGCCGGGAGCGCCGCTCGAGCGCGTGGTGATCCGCGACGGCGCGCAGGTACACGTGCTGCCGGTCGACTCGATCGATTTCGTCCGCGCCGAGGACGACTACGTCGCGTTCCACGCGGCGGGGAAGTCGTACTTGAAAGAGCAGACGCTGGCGGATCTCGAGACGCAGCTCGACCCGCGCCGCTTCGTGCGGATTCACCGGTCATATCTGCTCAACATCGAGCGGCTCGCGCGCGTGGAGCTCTACGCGAAGGACAGCCGCGTGGCGATTCTGACGGGCGGCGCGACGCTGCCGGTCAGCCGCGCGGGGTATCAGCGGCTGCAGCAGTTGCTCTGACGAGCCAATCAGCACTTCCACCTTGACAGGCCGTCCCGCAGGCGTTACACATTACTAACCAAATGGTTAGTCAGAAGAAGCGGCGAGACAGCGCGGGGTCGCGGCGGCGGCTGCTGGCGGCGGCCGTCCACGAGTTCGCGGCCCGCGGCTTCGATGGCGCCAAGGTCGACCGCATCGCTCGGCGCGCCCGCGTCAACAAGGCGATGGTCTACTACCATTTCCGCCACAAGGCCGATCTGTATCGCGCGGTGCTCCTCGAGCGCTTCGGCGCGATCGCCGATCGCGTCGCCATCGTCCGCGCCGAGGGCGGCGCGCCAGAGGACCAGCTTCGGCGTTTCGTCGCGACGGTCGCCGGCCTCATCGGCGACTGGCCGGAACTGCCGGGCATCTGGCTGCGCGAGATGGCCGACGGCGGCCGGCACGTCGACGCCGAGGTCATGGCGGCCTTGCGGCGCGTCGTCGACACGCTCGCCGCCATTCTCGACGCCGGGACCCGCGCCGGGTGCTTTGCGCCGGCTCAGCCGCTCGTCGTGCAGATGGGCATCGTCGGGCCGCTGCTGCTGGTCGCGGCGTCGGCTCCCTTGCGGGCGCGGCTCGCGTCCGTCTTGTCGACCCGGCACGCGGATGTCGCGTGGCCGGCCATCGTGGATCACATCGAACGCGGCACGCTCGCCGTGCTGACCGGTCCGCGGCCCGAGGCGGCCGCCGGTCCGGCGCGGCGACCGCGGCCGAGGAGCGCGCGCGCATGACTCGTCGGATCGCCCAGGGGATCGTCGTCGTGTGGGTTGCGGCAGTTGCCGTCGGCTGTGGACACGGTCGCGACCAGCCAGCTCGCGCGAGCGGCTACGTCGACGCCACGGAGGTGACGATCGCGTCGAAAGTGCCGGGGCGTGTGGGCACGGTCTCGCTCGTCGAAGGCATGCGAGTGACGGCCGGTCAGCCGGTCGTCACGATCGCGACGACGGACACGGACCTCGCGCTCGGCGGCGCGAGAGCGGAGCGCGCACAGGCCGCCGCTGCGCTGCGTCTCGCCGAGGCCGGTGCGCGGCCCGAAGAGATTCAGCAGGCGGAGGCCAACGTCGCCGCGGCGTCGGCCGACGTGGGTGCGGCACGGACCGAGCTCGATGCGGCGACAGTCGACCTGGGCCGGTTCGATCAGCTGCTCCGCGATCGTGCCGGCTCCCAGAAGCAGCGCGACGACGCCGCGGCTCGCCGCGACGTGGCGGCCTCCAGGCTGAAAGGCGCGACCGATCGTGTCGCCGCCGCCCAGGCCGCGCTCGCGCGTCTTCGCGCTGGCGCGCGTCCGCAGGAGCTCGACGCCGCACGGGCACGCGTCGCGGCCGCCGACGCGCAGATTGCCACGCTCGACAACGCGCGCACCGAAGCCACGGTCCTCGCGCCGGCCACGGGCGTCGTCACGTCGCGCCTCGTCGAGCCGGGCGAGCTCGTCGCCGTCGGCACGCCGCTCGGCGTCATCGTCGATCTCGATCACGCGTGGGTGAATGCCTACGTCGAAGAGCCGCTCGTGCCGTCGCTCCGCGTCGGGCAGACGCTCAGCGTCGTTACCGATGCCGGCGATCGACTCGCGGGGCAGATTGCGTTCATCGCGCCGCGCGCGGAGTTCACGCCGCGCAATGTGCAGACGGCCGCCGAACGCGCCAAGCTCGTCTATCGCGTCAAGGTCACGGTCGACAACCGGCAGGGCGTCCTCAAACCGGGCATGCCGGCCGAAGTGGAGTTGGCGTCGCGATGACGACCGACGCGCCCACGAACGCGGCGGTGTCCGTCACGGCCGTCGTCAAGCGCTTCGACGCGACGACGGCGCTCGATGGCGTGACGCTCGATGTCGCGCGCGGCGAGATGTTCGGCGTCATCGGTCCCAACGGCGCGGGCAAGACGACGCTGCTGCGGCTCGTCTGCGGACTGCTGGCGCCGGACGCGGGGCGCATCGAGCTCTTCGGTGCCGATCCGCGTCGCGCCCGTGGCATCGCGACGTCGTCAATCGGGTATGTCTCGCAGCGGTTCAGCCTCTACGGCGATCTGTCGATCGACGAGAACATCGAGTTCTTCGCCCGCCTGCACGGCGTCGCGGACTTCAAGGCGCGGCGCGATCGCCTCCTCACGCTCACGGGACTGGATCGCTTCCGCGGCCGGCTGGCCGATCGGCTGTCGGGCGGGATGAAACAGAAGCTCGCGCTCGCGTGCACGCTGGTCCACGAGCCGCCGCTGCTCGTGCTCGACGAGCCGACGACCGGCGTGGATCCGGTGTCGAGGCGCGAGTTCTGGAAGCTGCTGGCGGAGTTCCTGGCCGAGGGACTGACGATCGTGATGGCCACGCCGTATCTCGACGAGGCGGAGCGCTGCGCGCGCGTCGCGCTGTTGAACGCGGGCCGCGTGCTCGCCCTCGACGCGCCGGGCCGGCTGCAACGCAGCCTGCCCGGCGCGGTGTTCGAGGTCGTCGTGCCGCACCCGCGCGCGGCCCTCGAAGCGGTCGGCGCCGCGCTCGGCGCCGACCGCGTGCAACTGTTCGGCGACCGCCTCCACGTCCGCGCCGCCGGCGCGGACGCGGAGGCGGCACTGACGGCGGCGCTCGATCGCGCCGGCCTTCGGGCCGCGAGCGTGCGCCGCATCACGCCGCGGCTCGAAGACGTGTTCATCGAGCGGCTGCAGGACGATGACCGCGCCGGGGCCGCGTGACGCGCACACGCGTCACGCGGTCCCGGCCATCGCTTCAGGGGAACGCGCGATGAGACGACTGACGACACTGGCTCTGGCAATCTTCGCGCTCGCGCTCGCGCCCACGGCGGCCGGCGCCCAGGCGCCGGCCGCCGTGACGCTCTCGGTCGACGACGCCGTGTCGCGCGCCGTCGAGACGGCGCCGCGGCTCGGCGCCGCTCGGGCGCGGGAAGCGGCCGCCGCTTCGGCGGCCGCTTCCCGCGCGGCGCTCGGCCGGCCGACGGTCGCCGTCACGTCCGGCATCCTGCGGACGAACCACGTCGACGAGTTCGGCATTCCCGAGCCGGACGGATCGACGCGCGTGCTCTTTCCTGATGTGCCGACCAACTATCAGGCGCGTGCGGAAGTCGACGTGCCGGTCTACACGGCCGGCCGCGTCGGCGCGCTCGTCGCGTCGGCTGACGCTGATCATCGCGCGGCCTCGGCCACGGCCGAGGCCGCGCGGGCTGACGTCGCGCTCGAGGCGACGAGCGCCTACTGGTCGCTCGTCGCCGCTCGCGACGCCGTCGGTGTGCTCGAGCGCGCGCTCGCCCGCGCCGACGCGTCGCTCGCCGACGTCCGCGCGCGCGTCAATACGGGGATCCTCCCGCCGAACGACTTGCTGTCATCGCAAGCGGAACGCGCGCGAGAGCGCGTCTCGCTCATCCAGGCGCAGAACGACGCCGCGCTCTCCGAGGCGCGGCTCGACCGGCTCGTCGGTCTCGATCCGGGCACGCCGCTCGTCACGTCCACGCCAGTCGATCGCGAGACGCCGGGCGTGGCGGCTGTTGCCTCACAGCCGCTCGCGACGTTGATCGCGCGGGCGCGCGGCCAGCGTCCCGAGCGGCAGGCGATCGAGGCGCGCGAGGCGGGGCAGCGTGCGGCCGGCGCGGCGGCGCTCGCCGCCGTGCGGCCGCACGTGGCGGCGCTCGCGGCCGTCGAACCCGCGCGGCCGAACACGCGTTTCTTTCCGCGTGCCGACGACTGGCACACGTCCTGGGACCTCGGCGTGAACGTGACCTGGCCGCTCTGGGACGGCGGACGCGCGCGTGCCGATCACGCCACGAGCGTCGCGCAAGCGAGCGCCACGCACTACGAGCTCGAGGATTTCGACGATGCGCTGGCGGTCGAGATCCGGCAGCGTGTCCTCGACGTGCAGTCCGCTCGCGCGGCCCTCGACGCATCGGCCGACGCCGTGGCCGCGGCCACCGAAGCGCGGCGCGTCGTCGGCGAACGATTCGACGTCGGCGTGGCGACGAATACCGATCGGCTCGACGCCGAAGTCGCCGAGCGTGAAGCCGAGCTCGAGCGGACACGTCTTGCGGCCGCGCTGCGCGTGGCCGAGGCGCAGTTGCTCCGGGCCGTTGGAGCGCAGCCGTGAGCGCGACACGCGCGATCGTCGTCGACCAGCTGTCGCGCACCTTCGGCGCGTTTCGAGCGGTCGACGCGATCAGCTTCGACGTCGCCCGCGGCGAGGTCTTTGGGTTTCTCGGCGCGAATGGCGCCGGCAAGTCGACGACGATTCGCATGCTGTGCGGGCTGCTCGAGCCGTCGTCTGGCAGGGCCGAGGTCGATGGCGTTGACGTCGGACGCGATCCCGAAGGCGTCAAACGTCGCATCGGGTACCTGTCGCAGAAGTTCTCTCTCTACGAACGACTGACGGTCGACGAGAACATCCGCTTCTCGGCCGGCCTCTACAGACTGACCGGCGCGCGACTCGCCGATCGCCGCGCGTTCGCGCTCGAGATGGGCGGACTCAAGGGCAAGGAGCGCGTGCTCGCGCGCGATCTGCCGGGCGGCTGGCGTCAGCGACTCGCGCTCGGCTGCGCGCTCCTGCACGAGCCGAAGATTGTGTTTCTCGACGAGCCGACCGGCGGCGTCGATCCCGTGTCGCGCCGCGAGTTCTGGCGGCTCATCGACGGCTTGTCGCGCGGAGGGACGACGGTGCTCGTCACGACGCACTACCTCGACGAGGCCGAGCGGTGCGACCGTGTCGCCATCATGCACGCCGGCCGCTTGGCAGCGCTCGGTACCGTGGCCGAGCTCAAGTCCACCTTCGACGCGCGCCCCATTGTCGAAGTGCGCGCGGCCAATCCAGTCCAGGCCATGACGACGCTCGATGCCATGCCGGCGGTCGAGAAGACGAGTCTCTTCGGGACGACGGTTCATGCCGTGCTGAGGGGACGAGAGACGACGGCTGAGGATCTGTCACGCGCGCTCGCGGCGAAAGGCGTGCACGTCGAGGCGATCGATCCGGTCCTGCCGTCGCTCGAAGACGTCTTCCTCGACGTCATCGATCGAGCCGAGGAGGCCGGCGCCGCATGACCGGACTCTGGGCGGTCGCGATCAAAGAGCTCCGGCAGATTCGCCGCGATCGGCGGACGCTCACGATCCTCGTTTTCGTGCCGACGTTCTTCCTGTTCCTCTACGGCTACGCGCTGAACTTCGATATCCGGCACGTCGCGCTGGCCGTCCAGGATCGCGATGCCACGCCGGAAAGCCGCGCGCTCGTCGCCGACTTCGCCCGTTCGGCCTACTTCGACGTCGTCGCGACCGCGGAGTCCGATCGCGAGATCGATGCGCTCGTCGATCGCGGGACCGCACGCGCCGTGCTCGTCATCCCCGTTGGCTTCGCGCGGATGCTCCGCGAAGGCGGGTCGCCGGCCGTGCAGGTCATCATCGACGGCGACAACGCCAACACGGCGACGACCGTGCTGGGCTACGTGACGGCGCTCCTGCAGGGCGCGTCGTTCGGCGCCACGGGCGAACGGCCGCACGCGGCGCTCGTCAGCGTCGAGCCGCGCGTCTGGTACAACCCCGAACTGCGCAGCACGGTGTTTCTCGTGCCCGGCCTCATCGCGTTCATCTCGATGATCACGGCCGTCATCTCGACGGCGTTGTCGATCGTGCGGGAAAAGGAACGCGGCACGATGGAGCAGGTCCGTATGGCGCCCGTCTCGACGACGGCGTTCGTTGCGGGCAAGACGCTGCCGTACCTCGTGCTGTCACAGGCCGGCGCCCTCGCCATCATCGTCGCGGCCATGGTCTTCTTCGACCTGCCGATGCGCGGCAACTGGCTGGCGCTGTTCGTCGCCATCACGCTCTTCCTCATCGGCGCGCTCGGGACGGGGCTGCTCATCTCGACGGTGGCCGACACGCAGGATGTTGCGTTCCAGGCGGCTGCGATCGTGGCGCTCCTGCCGACACTGATTCTGTCGGGCTTCATCTTTCCGCTCTCGAGCATGCCGGTCGTCCTGCAATGGATTTCGGCGCTCGTGCCCGCGCGCTATTTCCTCGTGGCGCTGCGCGGCATCGTGCTGAAGGGACTCGGCCTCGGGTTCCTGTGGCCGTCGCTGCTCGCGCTCGTCGTCTATGCGGTGGCCGTGTACGCGCTCTCGGCGGTGAGGCTCGCGCGGCAATGATCGGCCGCATTCACACGCTCGTGTGGAAGGAGTTCCTCGAGCTTCGGCGGACGCCGCAGCTCCTGCGGCTGGTGCTCATCGCGCCAGTCCTCCAACTCGCAATGCTCGGCTACGCGGCCACGACCGACGTCCAGCACGTACCCATCGTCGTGGTCGACGGCGATCGATCGCCATCGAGCCGGCAGCTTCTCGAACGGTTCGCGGCGTCGCCGTACTTCGATGTCGTCGGCGAGCGCATGGCCCCCAGCGCGATCGATGACGACCTGGAACGCGGGCGGGCGTGGCTGGCGGTTCTCGTGCCGCCGCGGTTCGGCGACGACCTCGCGCGCGCGCGAGCGCATGGCACGGCCGGGCCGTCGATTCAGGTCATTGCCGATGGTACGGACGCGAACTCGTCCGGTGTGGCGTTGTCCTACGTGCAGGGCCTCGTCGGCCAATATGCGACGGTCGTGGCCGGTCCCGCGGCGCGCGGCGCACCGCAGCTCGACGGGCGCGTGCGCGTGTGGTTCAACCCCGATCTCGAGAGCCGCAATTTCATGGTGCCGGGTGTGTTGGCCGTACTGCTGATGGTCGTCACGGCGAATCTGACGTCAATGGCCATCGTGCGCGAGCGCGAGACCGGGACACTCGATCAATTGAACGTCACGCCCATTACGCGAAGCGAGATCATCCTCGGCAAGCTGCTGCCGTACTCGCTCGTCGGGCTCGTCGACGTCGTGCTCGTCATCGCGATTGCCGTGCTGTGGTTCCAGGTCCCGCTCCGCGGCAGCGTGGCGCTGCTGTTTCTCGCGAGCCTCGTCTATCTCGTCTGCACGCTCGGCCTCGGCCTGCTCGTGTCGACGATGTCCTCGACGCAGCAGCAGGCGATGATGACGGCGACGTTCTTCTTCCTCGTGCCGATGATCTACCTCTCGGGCTTCATCTTCCCGATCGCGAACATGCCCACGGTCATCCAGTGGGTGACGTTCCTCATTCCGCTGCGCTATTTCCTCGTGATCGTGCGTGGGATCTTCCTGAAGGGCACTGGCATGGCCGTGCTCTGGCCGTCGTTCGCCGCGCTCGCAGCCTGGGGCGTCGCGGTCGTCGTCCTTGCCGTCGCGCGGTCGAGCAAGCGAGCATAGGGCATGCGGATTCACGTCGGGACGTCGGGCTACAACTACCCGGAGTGGAAGGGGCACTTCTATCCGGAGACGATCGCGGCCAAGGCGATGTACGCGTTTTACGCGGAGCGCTTCCACAGCGTCGAGATCAACGCGACGTTCTATCGCATGCCGGCGCCGAAGACGATCGAGAACTGGCGCG
Organism: uncultured Acidobacteriota bacterium; assembly: GCA_937880585.1. Classification (GTDB taxonomy): domain Bacteria; phylum Acidobacteriota; class Vicinamibacteria; order Vicinamibacterales; family SCN-69-37; genus CALFMR01. Next base: position 1,354 of record CALFMR010000101.1, on the reverse strand, counting down.
CGCAGGCGCCCGAGCCGTTCACCTATGCGCTCAAGGTGCCGCGACAGATTACGCACGACCGCCGGCTCACCAACTGTGAGGATGCCGTCCACTACCTCGTCGAGACCGCGCGCGGCCTGGGACCGCACCTCGGCCCACTTTTGTTCCAGTTGCCGCCGAGCCTCAGGTGCGATCTCGGCCGCCTCGACGCCTGCCTCGCGCTCGTGCCGAAGGACCTGTTGATCGCGTTCGAGTTTCGGCACGAGTCATGGCTCGTGCCTGAAGTGTACGAGCGGCTGTCGGCCCACGGCGCGGCGCTCTGCGTCGCGGACTTCGGCGACCACGTCACGCCATTCGTGCCGACCGCGACGCACGGCTATTTCCGCTTGCGCGATGAGGGCTACACGCCGCCCGATCTCGAGCGCTGGGCCGACCAGGTGCTCGCGCAAGAGGGAACGTGGGAGTCGGCGTTCGTGTACTTCAAACACGAGGACGAAGGGAAAGGCCCGGCGTTCGCCCGCGCGTTTCTCGAGATTCTCCGCGCGCGCGGCGTTACGCCGATATGACGGTCGACAGGAAGTCCAGCGCCGTCGTCTCCGCCCAGTAGCCGTCGTCATCGCTCGACGGCGGGGCGAGAAACCCGCAGTGGCCGCCGTGCGGCGTGACCTCCACGCGCACGTACGGGTTGCCGGCCAGGGCGGGATCCGCGAACTGGCCGGCCGGCACGACCGGGTCGTCGGCCGTGGACAGGATCAAGGTCGGGACACGAATGCGGTCCGCCACGCGGATGGCGCTCGCGCGATGGTAGTAGCGCGCGGCGTCGCCGAAACCGTGGTGCGGCGCCGTGTAGACGTCGTCGAAGCGCCGGATCGTCCACACGCGATCGAGCTCGGACAAATCGAAGAGATCGGGATCGCGTTCGGCTTTGCGACGCATGCGCTTCTTCAAGTTGCGCACGAAGTTGAAGTGATACGCGATGTTCGACCGACGCTCGATCTCGCGCACGCACCGATCGAGATCGATCGTCGGGCAGATCGCGACGACGCCGCGGACGGCGATGTCCGGATGGTCGGCGAGCTCGCCGGCGAGCTTCACCGTCAGGTTGCCGCCGAGCGAGTAGCCGACGACGCCGAAGCGGGTGAGGCCGTCGGTCGCGGCGAGCGCTCGGATGACCGCGCGCGGGTCGTCGGTGAGACCCGAATGATAGAGGCCGGGCGACAAGTGCTCGGTGCCGCCGCAGTTGCGCTGGTTGAGGAGGACGGCGTTCCAGCCGCGGCGCAACGCCTTTTCGGCGAGTCCGCGCATGTAGTGGACGATAGACGATCCCTCGAGTCCGTGCAGGCCAACCTTCCTTCGGGGGGCGGCGGGATCGGGC
>CALFMR010000100.1 GCA_937880585.1 uncultured Acidobacteriota bacterium | reverse complement strand
CCCGTGACAATGGCCGTGCCGCGCGTGCCGTGGAGCTCGAGGCGTTCGGGATAGCCGGGTTGAAAGGCCGTCGCGGCCTGGATGGCGCCCGTCGCGCCGCTCGCGTACCGGATGACGGCCGAGACGACATCCTCGGATTCGATCCGGTGCGCCGCGCCGATCTGCCACGCGGCGTAAACCGTGTCGACCGGCCCCGCCCACCAGCGCACGAGATCCACCTGGTGGATGGCCTGGTTCATGAGCGCGCCGCCGCCTTCCGTTGCCCAGCTACCTTTGATCGGACGCGAGTAGTACTCGTCCGTGCGATACCACTTCACGTACGCATCGCACTGCAGCAGCGTGCCGAGCCGGCCGTCGCGGATGGCGCGGTAGAGGAACTGGCTCGACTCGTCGAAGCGATGTTGACTGACGACACCGAGTCGGATGTGCGCGGCGGCAGCCTCTTCGAGCATGCGGCGCGCCGTCTCGAGCGTCGTCGCCATGGGTTTCTGCACCTTGATGGACTTACCGTGCGCCGCGGCCGCCTCGACCGGACCGAGCCGTACGTCGGGGAACGTGCAGACATCGAGATAGTCGATGTCGTCGCGCGCGGCGAGCGCCTGGTAGTCCTCGACGAAGTCGCAGCCGTGCTCGCGCGCGAACTTGCGGCCGAAGTCGGGATGCGCGTCGGTACACGCCCGCAGCTCGAACCCGATGTTGCGATACGCGCGCGCGTGCAGTCCCGCGATCGCGCCCGTGCCGACGAGACCAACCCTCACTGTGCTCCTCCCAGCGCCGCGAGCTCCGCGTTCGTCCACGGTTTGGTCCGGCTGGCGGTGGCCTTGCGCACGCTCGCGACGAGCGCCGGCGTCACGGCCGAGGCCGTCTGTCCCCACTCGTGCCGGACGTAGGTGAGCACGTCGGCGATCTGCTCGTCGGTGAGCGTCGTGCCGAGCGGCGGCATGAGGCCAATCGATCCTTCCTTGCCGTTCATCAGGACGCGGATGGGATTTTCGGCCGGGCCGAGCGCGATCGCCGATCCGACGAGACTCGCGGCGACGTTTTCACGACCTCGGCCGTCGGGCTGATGGCACGCCGCGCAGAGTCCGGCGTACACCTGCTGTCCGGCGTTGAAGCGCTGCTGCTCCTCGGCCGTGAGCGGTGCCGCCGGCGCCGGCGCACCCGCCTTGCCTGCCCATTCGACATGATCGAGCAGATTCGACGCGCGCGTCGCCAACTCGCCGCCGTTCGCCTGTTCGGACAGCGCGACGAGCGCGGTCGGCGGCTGCTGCAGCATCAACTGCGGACCACCGCGTCCCCGCCCGCGGCCGCCCGCGGCGCCCGCGTTGCCGGCGCGGCTCGTCTCGGGAAACGCCTGGCTGCCGCCCGGTCCGCTGCGCGCGCCCGGACACGTGGGACACGGTGCCGCCGCGGCCGCGCGTCCACCCGCTCGCCCTCCGCGGCCACCGCGTCCGCCTCGTCCACCGCGACCGCTCTCCGCCGTCATCGGCGCGGGCGGCATCGGCGCGCCAGCCAGCGCGATCTCCGCGCCGCGCAGGAGCGCTGACCGTTGCCACTCGGGATGCGACGCCGCCGCGACGCCGTCGAAGACGTGCTGCACCTTCGCGTTGTCGCCGCCGCGCACGATCGTCGCGCTCAGCATCGCGATCGACGACTCGACCGCATCGCCCTGCGTGGTCGCCGTCAGCAGCCGATCGAGCACCGGCACCTCGTCGTCATGGATGCCGCTCAACGCCGCGTCGACCGTGACCGGATCGTCGCCGTGCCGCTCGAGCATCGTCGCGACGGCCGGCACGCGATCGGCCGACGGCAGGTCGCCGAGCGTCGCCGCCAACTGCCGGCGGACGTTCCAGTCGTTGTCATTCATCAACGCCAGCACGGCGGCCTTCAGATCCGCGGGCGGCGACGCGAGCCAGCGCTCGGACAGCCGCAGTGCCGATACGCGAACGTCGCGCGACGGATCGGCGAGCGCATGGATGACGACGGCGGGCTCGATGCTGTCCAACCCGTCGAGCGTCCAGAGCGCGTGCAGCCGCGTGCGCAGATCGGGCGCGTGTTCGGCGCGATCGGTGAGCGCGCTGACGACCTCGGGCGATCGATCGCCGCGCTCGACGAGCAGCCGCTGCGCCGTGTCGCGCCACCAGCCGTTCGGGTGCGCAAGCGTGTCGATGAGCTGCGCCGAGGTCGCCTTCAACAAATCCGGCTTCGGTCCGCGCGTCGTCGTGTCCGCGACGACGCGGTAGATGCGGCCGTGGCTGGTCGGCTGGACGAGATCGCGGCTCAGGATCTGATCGCGCAGATACTCGGTGATGAAGTTCCGGTGCTGGATGATGCCGCGATACAGGTCGAGGATGTAGAGCGTGCCGTCAGGCGCCGACGAGAGATACACCGGACGGAACCGCTCGTCGGTCGAGGCGAGGAACTCCGAATCCGGATACGCCTTGCGCGCGACGAGCGTCGTGCCGTCGTCGGTGACGATGAGCCGGCTCACGACGTTGGCCGCGGGCTCGGTGACGAACACGTTGCCGTGCAGTTCAGCCGGCAGCCGATCGCCGCGATAGACCGTCGGCGAGCTCACCGACGTGAAGTGCGCGAGCCGGCCGTCCGGACGAAGAATGCCCTCCTGATAGCCGCGGTTCACGCCCGGCGTCTGGTGCGCGGGCCACACGGTGTTGACCGTCGGATTCTGCAGCGACTCGTACAGCCCGCGCGTGCGGACGAGATCCGGATTCCGGACGTACTCGTTTTCCGGCACGAGGTCGACGAAGAGCGCGGCTTCGTTCGTATTGCGATACAGCCGGCCGGCATCGTCCTGCGTCACGCCCCACTGGCCGCGCGAGAGCGTCTTGGCCAGCTCGAACGATCCGTTCTTCCAGCGCAGATACCCGTCGTGCTCCGAGGTGTGCATCCAGTTGTCCATCGCCCAGGTGAGGCTGTTGGCGTTGTGCTCGGGACTGGCGAGGCGCGTGCCGTAGGTGTCGGTGACGAGCTCCTTGCTGTCGGCGACGAGGTCGCCGTTCGTGTCGTGGACGAACCAGAGATTGGGCGGTTCGCCGACGAGCACGCCGTGCTGCAGCACTTTCAGCGCGCGCGGGAGGACGAGGTGATCCATGAACACGGTCCGCTTGTCCATGCGGCCGTCGTTGTTCGTGTCCTCGAGCACGACGACGCGTCCGGTGGCCTGTCGCTCTTCGTCGTTCGTCGGGTTGATGTCCGGCATGTAGCCGGGCACCTCGAGGACCCACAGCCGACCCTCGGCGTCCCAGTCCATGACGATCGCGTCCTCGACGAGCGGCTCGCTCGCGACGAGCTCGACGTGGTAGCCGGGCGGCATGTGGAAGGTCTGCATCTCGGCTTCGGGCGAGAGCACCGGAGCCGGCGACGCGGGCGGCGCTTCCTGCGCGCCCAGAAGGGGCACGAGCGCCCCGGCAGCCAGACACAGCGCTAGTGACAGTGCACGTCGCGTCATTCGCGTCCTCCTGCAGTCGATCGCCCCGCGTCGGCGCGCGCGGCCTCGGGCGCCGGCCATCCGAAGAACCGGCGCGCATTCTCGTAGCACACCCGCGTCACGAGAT
>CALFMR010000099.1 GCA_937880585.1 uncultured Acidobacteriota bacterium | reverse complement strand
CCGTCATCGGCATCTCCGCCGTCGTCGCCGGCGCCGTCGCGCGGCGGACGCGCGAGTTCGGCGTGCGGCTGGCGCTCGGCGCCACGCCGGGCACGATCCAGCGCCTGGCCGTCGCCGCGGTCCTCGGGCCAGTCTGCTGGGGAGCGGTGGTCGGGCTCGCTGCGACGGCCGCGGGGACCGGGCTCATGCGAACGATGGTCTATGACGTGAGCGTGCTGGATCCGTACGCGATTGGCGGCTCGGCGCTCCTGCTGCTGGCCGCCGCGCTCGGCGCCGCCTGGCTGCCGGCGCGGCGGGCGAGCCGTCTCGATCCGACCATCGCCCTGCGAGACGCGTGACGCGCCGCGGACCTGGCGCGGGTCGCTGATCGGCGAAACCCCGCAATTCTTCGTGCGATCTGACGGTCAGTCCGATGTAGACTAGCGCGCGCTGGGCCGGCCGGCACTCTGCCGTCCGAGCGTCAGCTCGTCAGCAGAGACCCAATTCCTATGGCAAAGACCGCGAAGAAGAAGCCGTTCAAACCCGCGCCGGCCACCAAGCGCCGTTCGCGTGGCGATGTGGTGAAGCAGATTGCGGCCGCGACCGAACTCCGGGCGGGCAAGGTGCGTGAGGTGTTCGACGCGCTCACCGCGATCATCGCAGCCGATCTCGGCAAGAAGGGCATCGGTCAGTTCAACTTCCACGGGCTCGTCAAACTGCGGACCGTGAACAAGCCGGCGACCAAGTCCCGCAAGGGACGCAACCCGTTCACCGGCGAGGAAATCACGATCAAGGCCAAGCCGGCCAGCCGCAAGGTGCGCGCGCGCGCCCTGCGTGCCCTGAACGACTTGATCTAGTCGTCGGTCCACAACGCCTGGAGACTCGGGATCGACGACGTCGATCCCGAGTCCTGGCCGTCCCTGCCGCTACTGCGGTCCGACGCCCTTCACGCGCGTCTTCACCGCGTAGAAGCCCGTCCGCGCCGTGATGAACAGCGTCTTCATGTCCTTCCCGCCGAAGCACATGTTCGACGGCACCTCGGGCACGGGAATGCTCTCGATGTGCTTCCCGGTCTTGTCGTACACCTGCACCGCGCGGCCCGAGCTCAGATAGACGTTCCCTTCCGAATCAATCGTCATCCCGTCCGATCCCGAGTCGCAGAAGAGCGTCTTGTTGCCGAGCGTGCCGTCCGGATTGATGTCGTAGACGAACGTCTGGCGACCGCGGATGTCGGCGACGTAGAGCTTCTTGCCGTCGGGCGTGCCGATGATGCCGTTGGCCTGCTGCATGTCGTCGATGACGCGGACGAGCTTCTTCTGATCGGGCAGATAGACGTAGGCGCCCTGCGGATTCTCGCTCGGTCCGCGCGTCCACCACTTGCGCCGGTAGTACGGATCGGTGAAATAGACGCGGCCCGTCGTCGGCTGCACCCAGACGTCGTTCGGTCCGTTCAGGAGCTTGCCGTCGTAGGTGTTGAAGAGCGGCGTCACCTTCTTCGTCTTCAGGTCGATCCGCCACATCTCGTTCTTCAGATCGGCCGTCGCATACAGATGGCCCTTCCAGTCGGTCGTCATGCCGTTCGAGTAGTTGCTCGGCTGCATCCACGTCGACAGCTTGCCGTCCGTGTTCCACTCCATGATCCGGTTGTTGTCCTGATCGACGAAGTAGACGTTGCCCTTGCGGTCCGACGTCGGGCCTTCGGTGAAGATGAAATCACCGGCGAGCTTCTCGACCTGAGCGCCGGGCGCCAGGACCGACGGTCCCGGCAGCGGCGCCGCCGCATCTCCCTGCGCCGCGACCACCACGCCGAATCCGAGGACCAGGCCAAGGACGCCTGCCGTCATGTCACGCACTGTCTTCATGAGCCCCCCACTGCACGCCACACCGGGCTGGCCAATTCCGCCGGCCGCGGCACGCTGTGACGCGAACGTCACGATTATGGCTGAATCGCGCCGCCATGACGCGATCGGACGACGCGCGTCGCGGCCACACTGGCCCCACCGCCGCGCGCTGCGGTAGCATGACGACGGCTCCCACTTTTTCGCTTCGCGCTGCCGGAAAGCGAGGTCCAATGGCCGTTCGCCGTCTGCGCTCCGAGTCTCCCGTCGTTCGATCGGCCCCGATCGCGACGATGCCCGCCGACTTGCCGTTCGCTGTCGAAACACGCGCGGGTGAACAGGAAACCTTTGGCGACGGCACGCCGCTGTTCCACGTGCGCGTCGCCGACTGGGCGGCGTGGACGCGGTTGACGTCGCTCGACGCCTACCACGCGGGCCTGGCCTTCATTCAGGGCGAGTTCGACGTCGACGGGGACCTCGTGGGCGCGATTCGGACGTGGCAGCAGATTCACACGACGCCATCGCTCGCCAGTGCGGTGACGTCGGTCTTGCCGAAGTTCCGCGTCGAGCGCTTCCTGCAGTCGAAGCGGCGCGCGCAGCGCAACATCCAGTTTCACTACGACCGATCGAACGCCTTCTACCGCGCGTTCCTCGATCGATCGCTCGTCTATTCGTGTGCGTACTTCGCCGACCCGTCGCAGTCGATTGACGACGCGCAGGCCGCCAAACTGGATCACATCTGCCGGAAGCTCGACCTCGGACAGGACGACACGTTCCTCGACATCGGCTGCGGCTGGGGCGCGCTCGTCGCACGCGCGGCCGGCGCATACGACGCGCGGGCGCTGGGATGCACGCTCAGCACGCAGCAGCGCGACGATGCGGTCCGCCTGCTCGAAGAACGCGGACTGGCCGACCGCGCGCGCGTCGAGCTTCGCGACTATCGCGACGTGACGGGCACGTTCACGAAGATCGCCTCGGTCGGCATGGTCGAGCACGTCGGCCGCCGGCGGCTCGGGCAGTACTTCTCGGTCATGGCCGAACGCCTCGATCCGCGCGGCCTGTTTCTCAATCACGGCATCGTGCGGCCGCTCGGCACGCGAGAGGACGCCGCCACGCACTTCCTTCAGCGCCGCGTCTTCCCCGGCGCCGAGTTGCCGCATCTCGAAGAAATGGTCCACGCGGCCGAGCGCGCCGGGTTCGAAGTGCTCGACGTCGAAAACCTGCGGCCGCATTACGCGCTGACCTGCCGCGCGTGGGTCGCCCGGCTTCAGGCCAATGCGGCGGCCTGCCTCGAGGCCGTCGATCCCGAAACGTACCGGACGTGGCTCCTCTATCTCGCCGGCTCGGCGAACAACTTCGAGCAAGGCGCGAGTGACATTTATCAGATGCTCCTGGCGAAGCGATCGACGGCGCAGGTGCGGCATCTGCGGCGCGAGTACATGTACGCGCCGCGCTAGACGGCTCCCCCGGGCCTGAAGGCCCAGGGGATGAGCAACGCTCTTTTTCAGAACCCGACGCGCACGCCGATCTGCCAGTTGCGCGGATCTCCGACGGCGGTGATCTGGCCGAATGACGGCAGCGGATCGGTTGGATATGCGCCCGGCCCGAAGTTGCCATTCACGGCCAGGACGTTGACGCGATTGAACAGGTTGAACGCCTCGGCGAGCACCTCGATGCGCGCACCGCCGGCCTGGAACGTGCGGCTGATGCGCATGCTCGTGCTGAAGAAGTCGCCGCCCGTGCCCGCATTGCGCGCGATGAACGCGCCGTCGACGACGGGACGTGCCGTCGTGCCTTGAATCGTCCGGGCGCCGGACGTGATGTTGACCGGCGGTGCGGAGTAGTACTGCACCATGCCGCTCACCTGCAGGCCGCGGCCAATCGCACGCCACCATGACGCCGCCGGCCCGGACGGGATCGTCACCGCACCGTCCACGACGAACTGATGCCGGCGGTCGTCGTCCGAACGGCCCCAATCCTCGTGGATGTCGAATGCGTCGATCGGTCCGTTGAAGAAGGCCTCCCCCACGTCGTTCATCGACTTCGACAGCGTGTACGACACACGGTAGTGCCCCCAGGACGCCGGCCGCTGGACGAACGAGACGAGCAGCGCGTGATAGTCCGAGTCACCCACCGACGAGTACTGGCTGTTGTTTGCGTAGTCAGGATTCGGCCGGCAGCCGTTGTTCCCTCCCGTCGCCGTACACGTCGGCACGTTCTGGTTGATCGATGCAATCAGGTGACGTCCCCGCAGGTACTCATACGCCGCGCTCACCGTCGTCGACGGGCCGAGCTGCCGCTCGAGCTCGAGGCTCGCCTGCGTCGACGCCGCGTTCTGGATGTCGGGATCCATCGTCGTCAGATTCGGCAGTGTGACGGATACGACCGGCGCGGCAAGAATGGCTGGAAACATCGGTGCCCCGGCCTGCGCCGGCGACAGGCTGACGCCAATCTGACGCAACTGGCTGAGATCCGTCGTGTTGTTCGCGGACAGGAGCGCGTTGGCGAGCGGACGCAGCAGGATGCGGTCGTAGAAGATACCCGCGCTGCCGCGCACGACCGTCCGTCGCGACGCGGTCGGCAGCCACGCAAAGCCGAGCCGCGGCGAGACGTTGTCCGTATCCGTGTGAATCGTCTCGAGGAACTGCAGGTCATAGCGCACGCCCGCATTCAACGTCAGCCGGTCGAGCGCCTTCCATTCGTCCTGCACGTAGACGCCCATGTTCGGATTGGTCTGCGCAATCGTCGAGTCACCGAACGTCTGCGTGAAGCCCGCGTTGTCGTAGCGGCCGGCAAGGAACGCGTCGAGCGACGAGAAGGCATACGCGCCGCGCGACGATCGCGGATAGGTGATCGTCAGGTCGTTGTAGAGGAGATCGACGCCTGCACGTATCGCGTGCGCGCCCGCCTGATACGACAGGTTGTCGACGACTTCATACAAGAGATTCCGCCGCGCCGTCGGACTCCCCGACGACGTGCCAAAACTCGCGACGCCGGAAATCGACACCGCGGGACCAATTGGATCGGTCGGCGGCGCGTCGAGGCGGCTCGACGCCACCTGCGCGCGCGTTTCGTTGACGACGCGCGGCGAGATCGTCCACACGTTGCCAACGGCGAGCGCCTGATCCACATCCTGCAACCCGGCCGACGCCGTCGGCGCGTTGAGCGCGCCCGCGCCGCGCGCATTGTCGGCGTCCACGTGGTACAGGCTGTACCGAAGGCTCAGACGATCCGCGTTCGACGCCGCGTGATCGATCTTCACGAGCGTCGTCGTCGTGCGAACGGGATCGGGATAGATGCCGGTCGTCACGGCCGGACCGCCGTACCCGCTCTGCTGGAGCCGCGCGTTGATGGCGTCGACGCTCGGCGGCGTGATGCGGACGAGGCCTGACTGGTCGAGTGTGCGCTGCTCGGCGTTGACGAAGTAGAAGGTACGATTGCGTACGATCGGCCCACCGACGCTGCCGCCGTACTGCTGCTGACTCGTCGGCAGCTTGTCACCGAGCAACGCATTGGGCGCGTTGAGCGCGTCGTCGTTCCAGAAGCCGTACGCGTCGGCATGCGTGACATTCGTCCCGCTGCGCGTGACGACGTTCACGTACCCGCCGAGCGCGCGTCCGAGCTCCGCCTGGCCGCCCGAGCTCACCACCTGGAACTCGTCGATCGCGTCCACGCCATACGCCATCGCACTCAACCCCGCCGCGTCGTCATTGGCCGAAAGCCCGTCGACGACGAAGCTGTTCGAGAAGTTGCGCTGCGCGCCGACCGACAGACCGACACCGGGGACGGCCGACGTCTCGGGAAAGAGCTGCGTGCCACCGCCGACGTTGGCTGGGGCAACACCCGGCACGACGAGCGCGAGGTCGAGCGCCTGTCGTCCGTTGAGCGGCAGATTGCGCACTTCGGTCCGCCCGACCGTTGCCGCGACCTGGCTTCTCGCGGCTTCAATCACCGGTGCCTCGCCGGTGACCGTCACCGACGTCTGCACACCGCTCACGGCCAAGGTGATGGGCAAGTCGACGGCGCCGCCCGCCGAGAGCGTGATTTGCGTCTCGGCGTCTTCGAAACCCGCGAGGTGGACGGTCACGGTGTACGGGCCAATTGGCAAGTAGGCGAATCGGAACCGGCCGCCGCCGTCAGTGACGACCGTCGTCGTCACGCCGGTGTTGACCTGCCGCGCGGTGATGGTCGCACCCGGGAGGACAGCGCTCGACGCGTCGATCACGCGCCCCCCGACGCTGGCGTAGTTGACGGTTTCCTGCGCCGCGACTCCGCTCGCGCCGAACACGGCGAGCGTGGCGACACACACGATCCACGGCGCGGCGCGAAGACTCATCATCCTTTCCGCAGCGTCTCACGGACGTGCGTTTCGATTGCTGTGGCAATTTGCCGCAGCAACCGCGCGCCTTGGCGATTGGGCGGCAATGCGGTAGCCTTCCCCGCCGTCCTTTCACGTCCACATGTCGGTTCCGATCAAACGCACCCTCGACCGCATTCCCGGCGGTCTGATGATCGTACCGCTCGTCGCCGGCGCCATCCTCGCGACGGTCGCGCCGGGCACGGGCGCGTTCTTCGGATCCTTCACGAACGCGCTGTTCACGGGCGCGTTGCCGATCCTGGCCGTCTTCTACGTCTGTCTCGGCGCGTCGATTGCCGTCGAGACGCTGCCGCGCGTCGTGAAACGCGGCGGCGTGCTGCTCGGCGGCAAGATCGCGGTCGGCATCATCGCGGGTCTCGTCTTCGGCCACCTGCTCGGTGAACAGCCGGTCGCCACCGGCTGGTTCGCCGGCATCTCGACGCTCGCGATCGTCGCCGCGATCAACGACACGAACGGCGGCCTGTACATGGCGCTGATGCAGCAGCACGCGCAGCCCGAAGAAGCGGGCGCGTATTCGGTCATGTCACTCGAGTCGGGGCCGTTCCTGACGATGGGCACACTTGGCGTCGCGGTGCTGTCGGCGTTTCCGTGGCAGACGCTCGCCGGAGCCGTCCTGCCGCTCGCGTTCGGGATGCTCATCGGCAATCTCGATCACGACATGCGCGCGTTCCTCGACCGGGCGGCCGACGCGCTCATCCCCTTCTTCGCGTTCGCGCTGGGATCGACACTCGATCTGCACCGCGTGTGGCAGGCCGGTCTGCTCGGCGTGGCACTCGGCCTCGGCGTCGTCGCCGTTTCTGGAACGGTGCTGACGATTCTCGATCGGACGGCCGGTGGATCCGGTGTCGCGGGGATCGCAGCGGCCTCGACGGCGGCCAACGCAGCGGCCGTGCCGGCGATCGTCGCGGCGGCCAACCCCGCCTATGCGGCCGCGGCGGCACCGGCGACCGTGCTCGTCGCCGCGAGTGTGATCGTGACGGCGCTCCTCGTGCCGGTTGTCACGGTGTGGTGGGCAGGACGCGTCGCGCCGCTCAGTCTTCCGGCAGCGGCTGCCCCTTCGTCTCCGGCGCCCACCAGAGCGCCACGATCCCGAGGAGATACACCGTCGACATGAGAATCGCCGCGCTGCGGAACGACATCAGCGTCGCCAGGTAGCCGAGCAGAATCGGCGCGGGCGCCGCGAGATAGCGCACCGTGTTGTAGCAGAAGCCGACGCCCGTCCCACGCAGGCGCGTCGGGAACAGCTCCGGAAAGTAGATCGAATATCCCGCGAACACGGCGAGCTGTGCGAAGCCCATCATCGGCAGCATCCAATACGCGTCGGTCGCGGTCTGCAGCGAGTTGAACACGAACATCGTCACGAGCATGCTCAAGAGCAGCGCGCCGAAGAACGCGAGCCGCCGGCTGGCTCTGGCGGCGACGTACGTGAAGACGAGCATCCCCACGAACGATCCGACGTCCTGGAGCGCCGTCCCCCAGCCGCGCACGTGATCGACGACGGTCTGTGGCGCGCCCGCAAGCGCCCGCGAGATGAGCTCCGGCGAGAAGAAGCCGATGCCCCAGAGGCCGATCATCCCGGACACGCCGAGGAACAGGCCGACGATCGTGTTGCGCCGCCAGCGCGGATCGCGGAAGAGGTCGGCCGGCGATCCGACCGACTTACGCGCGTGTCCGGCGGCGGCTTCGGCGCGGGCCTGAAGCCATGACGCCGGCTCCTTCAGCACGAACACGATGGGTGCAATGAGCAGCGCCGGCAAGATCCCGATGAAGAACAACACGCGCCAGCCTGCGTAGCTTCCGAGGAACCCTTCCGTGCCGGGCGGCACCCAGAGCGTGACGAGCGATCCGACGATGTTGCCGAGCGCCGACAGCGCCTGCAGCAGTCCGAGCGCCACCGCGCGGAAGTGCGTGGGCACGCTCTCGGCGACGAGCGCCGTCGCCGCGCCGAACATCCCGCCGATGCCGAGCCCGACCAGGAACCGGTAGATCGTGAATTCCGTCCAGGTGTGCGCCAGGCCCGAAAGGCCGGTGAAGCCCGCATAAACGATGAGCGTGGCGACCATCGTCTTGACGCGGCCGACCTTGTCGCTCATCACGCCGAAGATGATCCCGCCCGTCGCCCAGCCGACGATCATCGACGTCGTCGCATAGCCGATGTAGGTGCTGAGGACGGCCAGGGCCTGCGTGTCGTTCCGTAAGAGCTCCTTCAGCGCCGACTCACGCGCCAGGATGAACAGGCGCTGGTCCATGCAGTCGAACAGCCATCCGCACGACGCGATGATGACGACGAGCCAGTGATAGATGGTGACGCGTTCGAGCGCGCGCGTCTCGCTGCGGCCTTCGGTCGTGACGACGGTATGCATTGGGACGTCCAGGGCGGGCTAGAAGATCTCCGAGATGGGATACACGTACACGAGGTAGAGGGAGAAGAACGCGAGCGCGATGAACAGGATGATCACGCCGAGCACGGGCGAGCTGACCTTGACGCTCGCCGCGTACGAGAGGGACACGGCGCACCACGCCAGCGATACGCAATCAGCGTTGGTCTGACCAATCTTCAATTGCCCGGTCATCCCGTCGTGATTCATGTCGTCGGTGCCCACCCAGTCCGCGCACGTGGCGTCGGCCCGTGCCATGCGTGCGAGATCGACCAGCGCGAAGCCCACCACGATCGCCGCGACGTGTCTTCGCATGGCAGCCTCCATGACGAGCGACGTGACACCGGAAACCCGCGCCATCCTAGCCCGAACGGCACATCGAGGCCAGCGGATTCGCCGACGGCGGAACCTCGCGCGCGGCTATCTTATGTCACCACAATGATCGGCGCAGACTATATTGGTCCGAGCACGTAGGCGTTGGGTCCGCGCGGTACGGGCGACCGGCTTGGAGGACGCGCGGCTATCGCGCCGCGACCTGCACATCGCCAATCGTCAGCGTGCCGGCGGTTCCCGGCTTCGTGTTG
>CALFMR010000098.1 GCA_937880585.1 uncultured Acidobacteriota bacterium | reverse complement strand
CCGGCGAGGTCCGCGAGTGGGACGCGCGCGGCCGCCACACGAGCGTGCATCGCCAGATGCTCGTGCGCGCGCGCGGCGGCGTCATCATCGACACGCCGGGCATGCGCGAGCTGCAACTCTGGGAGCCGACGGGCGTGGCCGACGTCTTCGCGGACATCGAGCAACTCGCCGCGGATTGCCGTTTCCGCGATTGCCGCCACGATCGCGAGCCCGGCTGCGCGGTCAAAGCAGCCGTCGAAGCCGGACGACTCGACGCCGCTCGCCACGACCATTTCCTCCGTCTGCAAGCCGAGGAAGAAGAGATCGCGCGACGCCGCATCGAAGAGGCGCGGCGCCGCGGCGAAGGCTAGTCGCCCGCCGAACGCCCGGAGAAAGGAAGACGGGCGGTATTCTGGTGTCGCCATGCGCGATCGGCCCGCCCCCCTGTCGAACATCCTCCTTGTCCTCATCGTCACGCTGGCCCTTGCCGGCGCGACCGCATGCCGGACGACGCCTCCCACGATGGGCGCGACAGTCGATCGATTCGACGTCGATCTCACCGTGGAAGCGAACCACGACGTTCTCGCGCGCGAGGATCTGACGATTCGACTCGACGCCGGCGCGACACGTTTCGAGCGCCGAGTGTCAAACGCGCAAGCGGACGGACTGACGTTCGTGTCGGCCGCCGCCGATGGCCGGCCGGTGACGCCAGGTGACGGCACGTTGTCGCTGTCCGAAGCCAACGGGGCGGTGGACGCGACATGGCAGTTCGACCCGTCATCGGGTCAGTCGCACGCAGTGACGCTGGTGTATCGCGCGACGGGCACGCTCGCGGTGAGCGATCAGCGTGGCCGCCTCCAGTGGCCGGCCGTGCCGGCGGCGCGGACGTACGCGGTCGGTTCGAGCCGCGTGACGTTGCACGTCGTCGAGGGTGTCCTGCTGTTCCATCCGTCCGGCATGGCCGAGCGCGGATGGATGGTCACGCGCACGCCCGACGGCATTCAAGCCGTACGCGACGGGATCGCGGCCGACGAGCACGGCACCGTGCTGGCGGAAGTCTCCATCCCCGAGACGCTGCCCGAGCCGCGCTGGCAGTTCAACGGCGACCGACAGCGCGAGTTCATCCCGGCCTTCGTCTCGGCCGCACTCTTCATCATCGTTTGTGGCCTCGGTGCCGTGTGGATGATCCGTCTGCAGCACCCGCGCCGCAATCGAACCAAGGGATCGAGCGACAGCGGCACGTCGGCCGAAGACTGGGCCGACATGCTGCGCGGCCTGCATCGCGCCGCGATCATCTGCGTCGTCGTCGGCGTTGCGACGGGACTTGCGATGTGGCTCTGGATGGCCCGCTTCGGCCCGTGGCAGTTCGCCGTCCCGGCCAGCATCGTCCTCGTGGCGATCGCGCTCGAGGCCGGGGCGAGGTTGTTGTAGAGAAAAAGCGCTTGCTCCCAGGGCCTGAAGGCCCTGGGCTCCACGGAAATGGTCACACCGGCTCTGCGGAGACACCGCGTCTGCGGAGCCCTGAGCCTTCAGGCTCAGGGGGAACCTGAAACGCCTTTTCAGTACACGTCCCGCTTGTAGCGCTTCGACGCGCGCAGGTGCTCGACGTATTCGCGCGCCTGATCCGGCGTCCTGCCGCCGGCGGTTTCGACGATGGCGTGCAGTTCGCGATCGACGTCGGCGGCCATGCGTTCCTTGTCGCCGCAGACGAAGATCTCGGCGCCTTCTTCGAGCCAGGCCCAGACGTCGCGCGCATGTTCACGCAACAGATGCTGGACGTAGATCTTTTCCGGCTGGTCGCGCGAGAAGGCGAGGTCGAGCCGCAGCCAGCCGTCGCTCGCATAGGCCTGGAGCTCGGATTCGTAGAAAAAGTCCGTCGCGCGGTGCTGTTCGCCGAAGAACAGCCAGTTGCGACCACGCGCGCCCGTCACGCGGCGCTCCTCGATGAAAGCACGGAACGGCGCGAGGCCCGTACCCGGACCGATCATGATCATCGGCGTGTCGGGCGCCGGCATCGCGAAGTGCTTCTGCTGATTCTGCAGATAGAGCGGCGCGGTCGTGCCGACCGGCCAGCGATCGGCGAACCACGTCGAGCAGATCCCAAGCCGATCCCGCCCGCGGATGGGATATTCGACGGCGACGACGAGCACGTGGACCTGGCCAGGATGCGCCTTCTGGCTCGACGCCACCGAGTAGAGCCGCGGCAGCGTCCGCCGCAGCACGCCGACGAGCTCCGTCGCGCCGAGGCGGACGTTCGGGTGATCGGCGAGCACATCGAGCACGTCGTGCGCGTCGTTCCACGCGTTGAGATAGTGCTTGAGCGCTTCGGCGTCGGTCAGGAGCGGCGCGAGGTCGGACGCGCCGCGTTCGATCATCAGCTCGAGCAGCCGCCGGCTCGGCGTGTTGAGGTTGTACACCTCCGTCAGCGCCTGCGCGAGCGGCATCGGCGTGCCGTCCGGGCACGTGACCGTTTCGTCGCCCGTTGCATCGAGGGCGGCGACGATGCGCTCGACGAGCGAGGGATCGTTGGCCGGCTGGGCGCCGAGCGCGTCACCTGGCAGGTAGGTGACCGGCGCGTCCTCCAGCGAGATCTCGTGATGGCGCGTGCTCTTGGCCGACCCGGGTCGCGTGAGCCGAACGTTGACGAGGTGCCGGCCCGTGAAATGCTGCTTCGCCTCTCCTGCCATGCGTGCGCGTGGAGGATAGCGCAAAGTGTGCCGTTCCACTACGGCGCAGTCGTGAACAGGTGTACCTCGACGTGCGTCCACTGGCTGGCCGACGCTTCGTGCCGCCAGCGCCTGAGCTCGGCCAGCATCTGGGCCTTCAGTCCTTCGCCCCGGAGGATGACGAACCACACGCGCGGCGCCGTCCCGAGACTGCCCTTGACGAGGCGGGCGACGGTCACCGGATCGGCGTCGGTTGTCGTGTAGAGGGGCAGCGGCCGTTCCCGCAAGTCATGGCGCGTGAGATACCGATCGAAGGCGATCTCGTTGTAGCCCGGATAGAAAAGGACGACATCGCCCGGCCGGGCGGCGCCCTGGAGCGCGGCCGCGGCCGACCGCCAGTCATCCTTGCGCCGCACGCCGTAGTAATGCGCGAGTGAGGCCGCCGCGAGCGCCACGACGACCGCCGCAGCCGCGGCGCGCCACCACCAGCGGCCGGGAATGACGTCGATGCCGACGGCGACCGCGATCGCGAAGGGCACGGACGCGGCGATCGTGTACTTCGGCAGGAAGATCGGTGTCGCGATCTCGGACCAGAGGAACGGCAGCACGATGGGCGCGACGAACCACGCGAGGAGCACCGGCCGCGCGATCGGAAGGGCGGCGGCCGCCCTCCGACGTCCGATCGCGACGAAGCCGGCAACGGCGAGCGTCGTGAGCGCCACGGCCAGCGGCATGGCGTACGCGTAGGAATAGAGCCACGCGACCCAGTCGTCCTCTCGCCCGGCGATCACGGCCAGCGGCACGGCGTACGCATAGGAATAGAGCGGCTGCAGCACCGCAATCCAGAGCGGCCGCGCGATCCAGAACGCGTCGTGCGTCCGCTGCATCTGGGCGACGACGATCGGGATCCACCAGGCGAACCCGATGAACGCGAGCCCGAGGCCCAGCCCCCACGGCCGCAGCGCGCGCGACGCGGTCTGGCGATCCCGCCACCAAAGCCACGCGAGGACGCCGGCTTCGGCCGCCAGAATGAACACCGCGTAGATGTGCGTGTAGAGCAAGGCGGTCGTCGACAGCGTGAAGAGCACGAAGGGCCACGCCCGCCATCGCTCGATGAGCGCCGTGAAGCCGTACATGGCCAGTGTGGCCAGGAGCGTGAACAGCGCGTACATCCGCGCTTCCTGTGCGAACTCGATCTGGATCGGCAGCACGGCGAGCGTGGCCGCAGCGAAGAGCGCGACGCGCGGCCCCGCCAGCCGGCACGCCATGGCCCAGCCTGCGACGATGACGCCGAGGCTGAAGAGGACCGAGAGCATCCGTGCACTCGCGTCCGACGTGCCGGCGACGCGCAGCCACGCCTCGAGCAACAAGTAATAGAGCGGCGGATGGACGTCGTCGGTCGGTAGTCCTTCAAAATAGAGTGCATCGCCCGGCCCTTCGAGCCATGTGACGCTGGCGCCGCGTTGGCGGAGCGAATCGGCAACCTGTTGGAAATTATTAGTGCCCCATGCGCGCCGTGAATCGCCGCCGACTCCGGGTGCGATCAGGACGCGCGGGTGGAGATTGCGCGTCGCAGGGGCGCGCCAAGTGATCGCAGGTTGCCAAGAGGGTGCAGGGTCGAGGTCGCGTAGTCGCGGTTCGATGAGCGCGAGCAGGTCGAGCAACTGGGTGCTTTCGGGGCGCGTGAAGGAGGGT
The DNA here is from genome assembly GCA_937880585.1 of uncultured Acidobacteriota bacterium. GTDB lineage: Bacteria > Acidobacteriota > Vicinamibacteria > Vicinamibacterales > SCN-69-37 > CALFMR01. Next base: position 332 of record CALFMR010000098.1, on the reverse strand, counting down.
GCGAGTGTCGCGGTGAAGTTGGGTCCGTCCGCCTTCGCCAGGATTTTTGCTTCGTTGACGAAGGGCTGGCGCATTGGTCCGGCGGTGAAGCCGACGCGGAACGGTGCGGGCGCGAGGGTGACGGTGAAATCTCCGACCCAGTTGCGGTTGACGAGGCCGAGCACCGTGGCGTCCCAACTCGTCGCGCGCAGAAACGCGGCCCACCAAGTGACGCGTCGGCCGAGCTCGGGCGTCCACGGCTCGTGGGCCGAGAGCGGGAAAGGGAGCAGCAACAGTGGTGCGGTTTGCGCCGCGAGGCGCGCGGCCTCGGCTTCGGGCGCGCGGTCGATTTG
>CALFMR010000097.1 GCA_937880585.1 uncultured Acidobacteriota bacterium | reverse complement strand
TCCGCTCGTGTTCGTCGAGCCAGCGCACCGCGGCGCGACGCGCCTCTTCCATGAGCGCGTGATCGCGCACGAGATCCCCCACCCGCAATGTCGGCAGGCCTGACTGCCGCGTCCCGAAGAAATCGCCGGGCCCGCGCAGCGCCAGGTCCCGTTCAGCGATCGCGAAGCCGTCATCGCTCTCGACGAGCGCGTCGAGCCGCGCGCGGCCGCCCTCGCCGAGCGGCGGCTGATACACGAGCACGCACGTCGACGCGGCGGGCCCACGACCGACGCGTCCACGCAACTGATGGAGCTGCGAGAGGCCGAAGCGTTCCGCGTGTTCGACAACCATGACGGTCGCATTCGGCACGTCGACGCCAACCTCGACGACGGTCGTCGCGACGAGGACGTGTGCGTCGCCGCGCGCGAACGCGCCCATGACACGGTCCTTCTCCTCTTGCTTCAACCGACCGTGCAGAAGCGCGACCGTATAGTCCGGAAAGACTTCGGCCTGAAGATGATCGGCCATGGCCGTGGCGGCCCGCAGATCGACCTTCTCCGAGTCCTCGACGAGCGGATAGATGACGTACGCCTGATGGCCGGCCTCGAGCTCACGACGGACGAGCGCATAGACATCGTCGCGACGCGACTCGGGTTTCGCAACGGTCCGCACAGGACGCCGACCCGGTGGGCGATCACGGATGACCGACACGTCAAGATCACCGTACACCGTGAGCGCAAGCGTTCGCGGGATGGGCGTCGCCGTCATGACGAGCACGTCCGGCGACAGTCCTTTCGCCCGCAGCGTCGCGCGCTGCAGCACGCCGAAACGATGCTGCTCGTCGATGACGACGAGGCCGAGGTTGCGGAACCCGATGGCCTGTTCGACCAGCGCGTGCGTGCCCACGACGAGATGAACGGCGCCGCTCGCAAGCTCGGCGAGCACGGCGCGGCGCCGTGCGGCCGTGAGGCTGCCGGTCAGCGACGCGACGCGGAAGCGCGATGCATCGAGCGCGCGGCGAATCGTGAGGTAGTGCTGGTCGGCGAGGATTTCGGTCGGCGCCATGAACGCCACCTGCATCCCGTTCTCCATGGCGACAATCGCCGCCAGGAGCGCGACCATCGTCTTGCCGACACCAACGTCGCCCTGGAGCAGCCGATTCATCGGCTCCGGCCGCTGCAGGTCCTTGACGATCTCGGCGAGCGCCGTGCGCTGTCCAGGCGTGAGCTTGAACGGCAGCACGCGGCGCGCCGACTCGCGGATGCGATCGTCGATGACCACGCGATGCGCCTTTCGCACCGACGCGTGTTGGCGCTGCCGGACGACGAGGCCGGCTTGGAAGAGGAAGAACTCCTCGAAGACCAATCGCTGCTGCGCCGGCGTGCGGAAGGCGTTGAGCGCGTCGACGTCGGTGCCGGGCGGCGGGAAGTGCGCTTCGACGAGCGCCGTATGCCGATCCATCCACTGCCGCTCTCGCCGCACGGGTTCGGGCAGCGGGTCGAAGATGTCGCCCGGCAAGTCGGCGAGGAGCCGTCGCATGAGCGTCCGCTGCATGCGCGGCGTGACCGATCCCGCCTTCTCGTAGATCGGCACGATGCGGCCGGTGTGCGAGGTATCGTCTACGTCGTCTCCGTCATCGGACAAGAGCTCGTATTCGGGATTCGTGAACTGCAAGCCGCTGCCCGATCGGTACTCGAGCGCGCCGTACATCACGACGCGCTGGCCGGGATGAAACACGTCGCGGAGAAATGCCTGATTGGGAAATACGGCGCGGACGTGGCCCGTCGCGTCCCGGATGATGACCTCGAAGAGACGGAATCCCGGCCGCCGTGTTGGACGGATGCCGGACGAGAGCACGTCGCCGACGATGGTCGCGGTCTCGGCCGGGCGCAGCGTCGCGATCGTGGCGAGCCGCGCACGATCTTCGTAGCGGCGAGGAAACCGCAGCAGGAAGTCTTCGACCGTCGTCAGGCCGACGCGCGCCAGGTCGGCCGCCCGCTTCGGGCCGACACCGCGCACGAATTGCAGGGGGGTGGCCAGCGGATCGGACGCCACAGCGTCATGCTATCCGGTTCCGCGTCACTGGACGATGGTGGCCATCCCCGGCGCGAGCGCGATCGACTGGATGCGTGACGGCAGCGGAAACGGCTGCGTGAGATCGAAGCCGCGCGGCTGCTCCGGCGTGCGCGTGTAGTAGCCGACGACCTGCTGGAGGACGGAAATCGGCACGGAGACGCCGCCGACTGTCGCTTGATCGAGGAGCAGCCGCCCTTGTCCGTTTGCGCCCGTGAGCCGTCCGGCCGCCGAGACTTCGACCGTGCCCGTCAACCACGCGAGCGGATCGAGCCAGCTCCGATTCTTCGTCTGGAGCGCCTGGTCGAGATTGACCATCGCGCGCGCGCGGACGTGCGAGTCGTCGACGATCGTGACGCGCGGGTCGGTCACGCCGGTTGGCAGGAACGTCTTGCCGTACTGCTGGAAATACGCATTGACCTGACGGTCGGTGAACGTCGTCCGAAGCGGCGATGCGGTCTTCGGCTGTGTGGCCGCGCCGCGGAGCGCCATGGCGACGAGCTTTTGCTGCATCGCGGTCGCATCGGTCCGAACCGCATCCTGCCCCGCGGGCGCGAATGCCACGGCCAGCGCGACCGACAGACCAAAGATCAGGAGCCGTCGCCTCATCGCTCCGTTATACCCGGGTTGATCTTCGCCTTTTCTTTGCATATAGTCCGGCCGATATCGAACGGGAGGCGCCGCCCGTGCAGCCACTGACCAAACGCCAGCGCGAAATCCTCGACTATCTCCAAGAGTTCATCCAGCAGCAGGGCTACGCGCCCAGTCTCGAGGAAATCGGCCGGCGCTTCAATCTCTCATCGCTCGCGACCGTTCACAAGCATCTGACGAACCTGCAGGAAAAAGGCTTCATCCGCCGGTCCTGGAATCGCAGCCGGTCGGTCGAGCTGCTCTCGGCGCGTGTCGGCCAGCGCGCGCTCGAACTGCCGCTCCTCGGCATCGTCGCTGCCGGCCTGCCGATCGAGGCCGTGACGACGACCGAGACGATTGCCGTGCCCGAGGATCTGGCCGGCCGCCGCGAGACGTACGTGCTGAAGGTCAAGGGCGACTCGATGATCGACGAGCAGATCCGCGACGGCGACTTCGTCATCGTCGAGGATCGCAAGACGGCCGAGAACGGCGAGATGGTCGTCGCGCTCATCGGCGGGTCCGACACGACGCTGAAGAAGTTCTATCGCGAGAACGGCCGCGTGCGGCTCCAGCCAGCCAATCCGGCGATGCAGCCGATGCTGTTCGATCCGACGCAAGTCCAGGTCCAGGGCGTCGTCGTCGGAATGATGCGAAAATACTGACGGCCGCACGCCGCGGCGCTGCCGGGGACCAGCGTATGTCGAACCTGTCGAAGCCCATAAACTTCACGGTCGTGCCCGATGAGCCGGACGACCCGGCGCGCGCGCGCCGTGAGTACGCCAATTTCTGCGCCGTCGCGCACACGCCCTTCGATCTGACGCTGACCTTCTGCGACGTCCGTCCGCTCTCGGAGAAGGACATCGTCGCGGCCGAGGCGACGCAGACGGTCCGCGTGCCGGTCGTCGCGCGTATCGCGCTGCCCTTCGGCGTCGTCAACGGCCTGATTGCCGCGCTCCAGGAACAAATGCGCGCGGTCCAGGAGACGCAGGCCGCACAGACCACGGAGCCGACGCCTGGTCCCTGGTCCAAAGGCTCGCTGCACTGACCGCGATGCCGTCCGCTTCGCGCGCCAAGGCCGCCCGGCCTCGTTCAACGCCGCCGACGGCCGACGCTCGTCGTCGCGCCCTCCGCGTCTTCGATCGGCTCGACGAACAGCATCCCGGCGCGACGACCGAGCTGAACTTCCGCACGCCCTTCGAGCTTCTCGTGGCGACGATCCTCTCCGCGCAGTGTACTGACGTGCGCGTGAATCAGGTGACGCCGGCATTGTTCGCGAGATATCCGAATGCGCCGGCGCTCGCCCGTGAAGAGCCCGAAGCCCTCGAGCCGCAGATCGTTGCCACGGGCTTCTTCCGCATGAAGGCGCGATCGCTCGTCGGCATGGCGCGCGCGCTCGTGCACGATCACGGCGGCGAGGTTCCGGCTTCCATGGCAGCGCTCGTCGCGCTCCCCGGCGTCGGCCGCAAGACGGCGAACGTCGTCCTGGGCCACGCGCTCGGCGTGCCCGGATTGCCCGTCGACCGTCATGTGCTGCGCGTCGCGAATCGCATCGGCCTCGTCTCCTCGGATGATCCCGTCGTGGTCGAGCACGCACTCTGTGCGCTGGTCCCGCCCGAGCGGTGGACGCGCGCGTCCGACGTGCTCATCCTCCACGGCCGCCGCATCTGCCGTCCGCGTCCCTTGTGCGATCGCTGCCACGTCCGCGAGGACTGTGACTACTTCAAGCGGCTTGGCGCCAAGGCGCGGCGGCCGGCTGCACGGCGCGCGTCCCGATGACGCGCGACGACTTCCAGCAACTCGTCGACGCCGCGCTCGAGACCATTCCCACCGAGTTCCGCGCCGCGCTCGACAACATCGCGATCGTGATCGAGGACGAGCCGACGCCCGACCAGCTCGATCAAGTGGACGTCGAGCCGCCAGACACACTCCTCGGCCTGTACGAGGGCACGCCGCTCACCGAGCGCGAATGGGCGCACGGCAACGTGCTTCCCGACAAGATCACACTCTTCCAGGGCCCGATCGAAGACGCGAGCGAGGACGAAGACGACGCGATGGTCGTCGTCGGCGAGACGCTGATTCACGAGATTGGCCACTATTTCGGCCTGTCCGAGGACGAGATCGAACGGATCGAGCGCGACTACTGGCATCGTGACGCGCCGGGGCGGACGCCGGAATGACGTCGGATCGATCGACGTCTCGCGCCCTCCTCATCGCTGTCGCGTTTGCCGTCTGCCTCGTGGCGGGATCCCCGCCGCGCATCGTGGGCGACGGCGGCGAGTATCTCGCGCAGGCGATCAACTTCTCTCACCTGCGCGGCCCGGCGCTGCGGCCCGCGGACATCCCTGACATTCAGGCGCGAATCGCCGCGTTCGACCCGGTGTTGGCCGAATGGGACATCAACGACGCGACGGTCGCCGGACGCGATCGGCGTCGCGACTTCCTGCACTTCTGGTTTTATGCGTTGCTCGCGACGCCCGCGCTGTGGGTCGTCACCGCGGTTGGCGCCGCGCCGACGTTCGCGTTCGCCATCCTGAACCTGGTGCTACTGGGGCTCGCGCTGCGCGTCGCCCTGCCTCGACTCGGGACCGCGGCCTCGGTGCTGCTCTTCGCGAGTCCGATCATCTGGTGGATCGACAAGGCGCACACCGAAGTCTTCACGTTCTCGCTGCTCGTCGTCGCGTTTGCGTTGATGCGCGAGCGCCCGTGGTGGGCGTTGGTCGCGGCCGGTGCCGCGGCCACGCAGAATCCGCCCATCGGCATCGTGTTCGGTCTCGTGTTCCTCTGGGTGGCCGCGCGCGGACAGACGTTCTGGCGCGACCGCCGGGTCATCGCTGGCGTCGCCGTCGGCGGCGTCCTCGCGCTGCTCCATCCGGCCTACACCTACGCGCGGTTTGGAACGCCGTCCCTTCTCTTACGCGCGCGACGCCCCGGCCTGCCGACGCTGGCCGAGATGAGCGCGCTCGTGCTCGATCCGACGATCGGGCTCATCGGCAACTTCCCCATCCTGCTCATCGTCGGCATCGCGGCGGCCATTGTCATCGCGCGCCGCGATTGGCGCCGCGCGCTCACGCCTGAGGCCGCCATCGTCGCGATCTCCGGCGCTGCGTTCCTGTTCTCGTGCGCGCAGACGACGAACTTTCATCACGGCGCGACGCCGAGTCTCAGTCGGTACGCGACCTGGCTCATCCCGCTCGCCGTTCCGCCGCTCGCGTGGCTGTACCGGCACGGATCCCGCGCCTGGCAGCGATTCCTGCTCGTCGCGGCGGCGACGTCGGCTCTCGTATCCCTGTTCGCCTTCCATCCGCGCGTGCCGCAGAACAGCCACGAGCCGACATGGCTCGCCACGTATCTCTGGACGCACCACCCGGCGTGGGACAATCCTGTGCCGGAAGTGTTCATCGAAACGGAACTGCATAACGAAGAGTCCTGGGCGCCGGTTGCGACGCGCGGCTGCGAGAAGATCCTCATCGTGGGACACGGGACGGACGAAGGTCTGTGGCCCATGCCCTGCTATCCCGCGCCCATTCCCGATCGCTGTCTCACGGCGGGCGCTGTTTGCTATGCGAATCGGCACGGCGCGCGATATGACTTCGTCCCCGCGCCGGGGCGTTGGACTGAAGCGCCACGGCTCAAGCGCGAGTGGACGTGGCCGAAAGACGCCGAAGCGCAGGTCCGCGCGCAGTACGACGCGTGGCACTGGGCGGACCTGTCATTCGACCCCGATGTCGTCGGCGTGCTGCGGCAGAGCGTCGGCGCGGACGTGTCGGTCGTCGGCCGGCCGGATCGCTTCATCCTGACGTTCCAGAACATCGGCGCGGATGCGCTCGTTCGCCTGCGGCCCACGGCGCCGATGACCGGCGCCTTCATCGATCCCCAGACCGGCGCGACCGTCCAGCCGGTCCATGTCGACGGCCCCACTGACGACTTGCAGACGGTGACCGTGCCGCCGGGACATCACCTCCTGCTCCTGACGATGCGATCGGATCACGCTTCATGAGTACCGCCCGTCGACGTCCCCCGTCCACGCGACGTCCGGCCCGCCAAGCGGCAAGCCGCGCGCCGCGGGCGCGTAGCAAGAAAGGCGGCGCGGGCCGCACGCGTCGTCCGCTCGGCCAGCACTTTCTGACGCCGCCCTGGGCGGCTCGTCTCGTCGAGCGCCTGGCGCCCGAGCCGGGAGATGTGTTCCTCGAGATTGGATCGGGGGGCGGCGCGCTCACGCTGCCGCTCGCGGCGACGGGTGCGCCGATCCTGGCCGTCGACATCGACCGTCAACTCGTCGAGACGCTGGCCTCGCGCGTCCCGCGCAACGTGACCGTCCTCCATGGCGACATTCTCGAGCTCGATGTCATCCCGTACCTGACGGGCCTAGTGCTAAAGCAGGCGCACCCTGGGTC
>CALFMR010000096.1 GCA_937880585.1 uncultured Acidobacteriota bacterium | reverse complement strand
GTCGGCGACTTCAGGGTCGGTAGCCGAGAGATTGGCGAGGACGCGAGTGTCGGGCGAGGCGGTCTGGGTCATAGCACGATCCTTCCGTGACGAAACGTCTGGCGCGCCGCGTCGGATCAGGTCAGCGCCGCAGCGCACGTCATGGCGGCAATCATCGCCACGCGCCGAGCGTGCCGGCCCGCGTCGAAGGGCGTCGCGAGGAAGATGTCCACGAGCCGCGCCGCCGTTGCGGCGTCAGTGAGGCGCGCGCCCAGCGTGAGAACGTTCGCGTCGTTGTGCGCGCGGCACAGCCGCGCCGTCGTCTCGTCGTACGCGGCAGCGGCGCGAATGCCGGAAACCTTGTTCGCCGCGATGGCCATCCCGATGCCGGTCCCACAAATCAGGATGCCGCGGTCGCAGGCGCCCGACGCCACGGCCTCGGCCACGCGCGCCGCGAAGACTGGATAGTCCACCGGGTCGGCCGTCATCGTGCCGACGTCGGTGCAGGCAAGCCCGCGCGCCGTCAACAGCCGTGTGATGTCATGCTTGAGAGCGACGCCCGCATGATCGGCGCCGAGCGCGATGCGCATGCCAGGGAATGATATCAATAGACGTTCCCGGCGCGCATCACGCACGTGTCCGGCGCCTGGTCCTCGCGATCGCGGCGTTTCCCCACATGTCGACATCCCATCCCGTCGTTGTTGTCTCCCGCCGCGGCGGCGATCGGATCCGCGCCGGACATCCGTGGGTGTACCGGTCGGATGTCGCGGGCGTGGAGGCGGCGCCCGGCGATCTCGTGCAGGTCGTCGACGGCCGCAACCGGCCGATCGCCTGGGCGTTCTGGAGCAGCGCGTCCGAGATCGCGTTACGCGCGGTCGACCTCGCCCCTCGCGCCGAGGCGCCCGACGAGGAGACGTTTTTCCGCACGCGGCTGCAGCGCGCCGCGGCATATCGCCGCGAACTGGCCATCGACGCGACGGCGTACCGGCTCGTCCACGGCGAAGCCGACGGTTTGCCGGGACTCGTCATTGACGTGTACGGCGACGGCCGCGCGACCTATCTCGTCGTGCAGACGTTGTCGCAGGCCATGGATCGGCGCGTCGACCGCATTCGCGATCTGTTGGTGGACGAGTTCTCGCCGGCCGGCATCCTGACGCGGAATGATCCGAAAGTGCGGCGGCTCGAGGGTCTGGAGCAGACGGTCGCCGTGATCGCCGGAGAGGTCCCGGGCACGCTCGTCATCCGTGAGGGGAGCCTCGAGTTCGAAGTCGACCTCAGGCACGGGCAGAAGACCGGCACGTTTCTCGATCAGCGGGAAAACCACGCCGCGGCCGCACGATACGTGCAAGGTCGCGCATTGGACGCCTTCACCTACGCCGGAGGATTCGCGCTGCACATGGCGACCCGCGCCGAATCGGTCGTCGCGCTCGATGCGTCGGCCGCGGCCGTGGCGGCCACCGAGGCGAACGCGCGACGCAATGGGCTGACGAACGTCACCGCGCGCGAGGTGAACGTCTTCGACGAGCTCCGCGAGCTCGAGATCGCGGGCGCGCGGTTCGACACGATCGTGCTCGATCCGCCCGCATTCGCGAAGAACCGCGCCGCCGTGCCGCGCGCGGTCGCCGGTTACAAGGAGATCAACCTGCGCGCCCTGCGCCTGCTCGCGCCGGGCGGACATCTGATCTCCTGCAGTTGCTCGTACAACGTCGGCGAGACGCTCTTCCTGGATGTGCTGCAACACGCCGCGAGTGACGCACGTGCGACGGTGGCTGTCGTCGAGAAGCGCCTGCAGGCGCGCGACCATCCAGTTCTTCTCGCCGTGCCCGAAACGTCGTATTTGAAGTGCGTCGTGCTGCGGCGCATGACTTGACCGGCCTCGGCGCCCTCGCGCGTCATCTTTTTTGCAATGCGCTGGGGCCCCACCGCCAGCGCTACGGCGCTTCGGCGCCCTCACTACGTTCGGGGCCTCGCGGGGTCATCTCTTTCTGGTCCCGCCCCTGCGCCCTGCCTCCTGTGTCCTGCTCCTGCTATATCCGCGGTTCCCTGCTATAGTCAGGACTGCCGCCAGGGGCATCGCGGGCCGACATCGAGTGTTCGGTACGCGATTGAGATCGCACCCTTGGAACCTGACCCGGTTGAGACCGGCGGAGGGAGCGCGGCTGCTCGCGAATCCTTCCCGTCGGTCATGGACGTCACCATGGCCTCGACACCTTACACGCCGCTCGCTGCTGCTGATTTCGACTCCGCCTATCCACGGTCGCGCAAGATCTTCGTCGACGGTCCGCGCGGGGTGCGCGTGCCGATGCGCGAGATTGCGCTCGAGGGCGGCGAGCCGCCGCTGGCCGTCTACGACACGAGCGGGCCGCGCGGGGTGGACCCGGCCGTCGGCCTGCCGCCGCTCAGGCGCGCGTGGATCGAGGAACGTGGCGATACGGCGCCGGCGGCGTCCAGACGCACGGCCCGCCGCGCCCTTGATGGGCGGCCGGTGACGCAACTTCACTACGCGCGGCGCGGCGAGGTCACGCCCGAGATGGAGTTCATCGCCATTCGCGAGGGACTTCCGGCAACGTTCGTCCGCGACGAAGTCGCGCGCGGGCGCGCCATCATTCCCGCCAACATCAATCATCCCGAGCTCGAGCCGATGATCATCGGCCGGCACTTCCTCGTGAAGATCAACGCGAACATCGGCAACTCCGCCGTGGGGTCGTCGATCGCCGAGGAAGTGGACAAGCTGCGATGGGCGACGCTCTGGGGTGCCGACACGGTCATGGATCTGTCGACCGGCAAGGACATCCACGCCACGCGCGAGGGCATCCTGCGCAACGCGCCCGTCCCGATTGGCACCGTGCCGATGTACCAGGCGCTCGAGAAAGTCGGCGGCCGGCCCGAAGAGCTGACGTGGGAGATCTATCGCGACACGCTCGTCGAGCAAGCCGAGCAGGGCGTCGACTACTTCACCGTGCACGCCGGCGTGCTCCTGCGCTACATCCCGCTCACGGCGCGGCGGCTGACCGGCATCGTGTCGCGCGGCGGGTCGATCATCGCCAAGTGGTGTCTGGCGCACCACCAGGAGAGCTTCCTCTACACGCACTTCGAGGAGATCTGCGAGATCATGCGCGCCTACGACGTGTCGTTCTCGCTCGGCGACGGCCTGCGTCCGGGGTCGATTGCCGACGCCAACGACGAGGCGCAGTTCGGCGAGCTCCAGACGCAGGGCGAGCTCACGCGCATCGCCTGGTCGCACGACGTCCAGGTGATGAACGAGGGGCCGGGGCACGTCCCGATGCACCTCATCCGCGAGAACATGGAGAAGCAGCTCGACTGGTGCAGCGAGGCGCCCTTCTACACGCTCGGGCCGCTCACGACCGACATCGCGCCCGGCTACGATCACATCACCTCCGCGATTGGCGCAGCGATGATCGGCTGGTACGGCACGGCGATGCTGTGCTACGTCACGCCGAAAGAGCACCTGGGCCTGCCCAACCGTGAGGACGTGAAGCAGGGCGTCATCGCCTACAAGATCGCCGCGCACGCCGCCGATCTCGCCAAGGGCCACCCGCGCGCGCAGGCGTGGGACGACGCGCTGTCGCAGGCGCGGTTCGAGTTCCGGAGGGAGGATCAGTTCAACCTGTCGCTCGATCCGGTGACGGCCCGCGCGTACCACGACGCCACGCTCCCTGCCGACGGCGCCAAGGTGGCGCACTTCTGCTCGATGTGCGGACCGAAGTTCTGCAGCATGGAGATCACGCAGCAGATCCGCGAGGCAGCCGCTCGTCAGGGCGTGTCGGCCGACGAGGCCATCGAGATCGGTCTGGCGGAGAAGGCCGCCGAGTACCGGCGGCAGGGGTGAGCGAGCCGGCGCGATCCGTTATTGGCCCGGCGTGACGGGCGGAACGATCTGGATGATGGTCTTGTAGCGCTTCTCGGTCGCGCCCGACACGTACAGATAGCCGGTCGAGCCATTCCACGTGTAGTCCTTCACAACCACGCTCGGCGGGAACGACATGTGGTCGTCGTCGAACCGTCCGAGATCGAACTGGCGCGTCGGTGGCTGCTCGAAGATTTCCCGTCCGCCCGCGCGCAGCGTGTTCCGGTAGTACTGCACGATCGTGTCGTAGGCCGCGTCGGTGCCGTACAGGTAGTAGCGCTGGCCATGGCCCGCGTCGTACGACTCGAGAAAATCCGCAGCGGGATACACGGGCAGGTTCGCAGGCGGCGCGTCGGCGGATGCCGCCGGTGCCGGCGTCGACGTGGCCGGTGCGGACGTCGTCGCTGGAGGACGCGCGGGATCGGCCGGTTGGCGGCGCGAGGCCGGCGCCGGCTCGGTGGCGCCGCTTTCAGGCGGCCCACCCGCGCCGGGAAATGGCCGCGGCACGGGCAGCGACTGGGCCGAAAGCGCGGCGACCGTCGCGAGCGCCGCACTCGACGTCAGGATCCAGGCACGCATGTCTCCGTTCATTATAGAAGTCCCGTCGTGACGCGCATGTCATAATTTTTTTGTGACGCACGCGCGTCGCGGGAGGACTGACAGTCATGTCCAGCGGCTTGAAAACAGCGGCACTGCTCGGTGGCCTGAGCGCCCTCTTCATCCTGATTGGCGGCGCGTTCGGCGGACAGTCCGGGATGGCGGTCGCGTTCGTGTTCGCCGTCGTGATGAACGTGGGCAGCTACTGGTTCTCGGACAAGATCGTGCTTCGCATGTACCGCGCGACAGAAGTGGGACCGGAGCATCGGCTGTACGCGATCACCGCACGGCTCGTGCAGCGCGCGGGCCTGCCCATGCCGAAGGTCTACGTCATTCCCGAGATGTCGCCCAACGCGTTTGCGACGGGCCGTAATCCCGCGCACGCTGCCGTGGCCGCGACCGAAGGCATTCTCCATCTGCTGCCCGACGATGAACTGGAAGGCGTGATCGGCCACGAGTTGTCGCACGTCCGCCATCGCGACATCCTCATCAGCACCGTGGCGGCGACGATTGCGGCTGCGATCATGCTGCTCGCCAACATGGCGCGGTTCGCGGCGTTCTTTGGCGTGGGCGGCCGCAATGATCGCGATGGCGATTCCAGTCCGCTCGTACTCCTCGCAACGGCCTTGCTGGCGCCGATTGCTGCGATGCTGATTCAGGCGGCGATCTCTCGCCAGCGCGAGTTCGCCGCCGACCGGGGCGGGGCCGATCTCACCGGCAATCCGCGCGGGCTGGCCCAGGCGCTGCAGCGGATCGACACCGCGGCGCGCCGGGTGCCGCTCGACGCGAATCCGGCCACGGCGCACCTCTTCATCATGAAGCCGTTCTCGGGCGCGGGGCTGATGTCGCTGTTCTCGACGCACCCGCCGACTGAGGCGCGCATCCGCGCGCTCCTCGGCGACCACGCCATCGTCTGACCGTCCGCGGCCGTGCCGCGGGCCCGATGCGGTTTTGCGTCCGCACTCTGCCGGTCGCTACGCGGGCGTCTTCGCTCGCGACGTCGTCCCGCCCGCCAAGTCGTGCACGATGCCGGTGACCGCGCGGACATACGCGCTCTTCGCGCGAGCGCTCTGGTACAGCCGCAGGTAGCCGGGGACAAGCGCTGGGTACTCGCGCGCGAGGAACGCGAAGAAGTGTTCGCGCACGCCAGGATCCAGACGTGCGACGTCCACGCCGGCGAGCGGCACGTCCGCGTCCGCAATTGCCGCAACCGTTCGCTCGATTTGTGATTTCGACGTGGTGATGCCGGGCACGAGCGGCATCATCAGCACACGCGCGTCGACGCCCGCGTCGCGCAGGGCGCGCGCCGCGCGCAGTCGCTGTTGCGGCGGCGCCGTTCCTGGCTCGAGCCGCGACCACGCCTCCTCGTCGACGCTCGGCACGCTGAGGAAGACGCGGCAAGCGCCCTGCCGGCTCGCGGTGACGAGCACGTCGACGTCGCGCACCACCATCGGCCCCTTGGTGACAATCGAAAACGGCGTGCGCGCTGCGACCAGCACCTCGAGGCATTGGCGGGTGAGCCGGCAGTGGCCCTCGATCGGCTGATACGGATCGGTCGCCGTGCCGACGGCGACGCCTTCGTGCGTCCATGACGCGCGGCTGAGCTCGCGGCGGAGGACCTCTGGCAGGTTCCGCTTGATGAAGATGAGCGTGGAGAAGTCGTCGCCCGTGCCGAGCTCCAGATGACGCTGGTACTTCCGCGCGTAGCAGTACTCACATCCATGCGTGCAGCCGCGGTAGGGATTCAACGTCCAGCGGAAGTGCATGCCGGTTGTCTGCGAGAGTGCTGACCGGACGTGGACGTCCTGGTAGCGCACGTGATCGGCGCGTGGGACGGCATCGGGCAGGCCGGCCGTGGAGCCGGCCGTACGCACGGCGTCGGCGACATCGCGGAGCGTCGGCGCGGTTGCCTCCTCCGGGAAGAGCAGGAGCTGGTGCGCGGCCATGACTTTCGCTTTTTATTCTCTCACGGCGGCAACGGCCGTCGCCATGAGATTTGTGCCGGGCGTGAGGCTTACGCGGACGGCATGACGGCCGATCGCTACGGTTGGTGCGGCTGCGCGCGCCACCAGTCCAGCGTGTCCGCCAGCGTCTGTTCGACGGGAATCGCCGGCGTCCAGCCGAGCTCCGATCGAATGCGCGTCGCATCGCCCTGGACGATGGCGACGTCGTGCGGCCGCAGTTGCGTGCGGTCGGTTTCGACGACGACCTCGGCGTGGGACAACTGCAGCAGCTCACTGAGCAGATCGCCGATGCGCCACGCGCGTCCTGAGCAGACGTTGTAGGCGCGCCCGCGCGGTGCGCCCGCCATGATGCGGCAGTACGCGTCGACGACATCGCGCACGTCGGTCAGGTCGCGCCGGGCGTCGAGGTTGCCCGTGCCGAGCCGGGGCGCCTCATGTCCAGCTTCGATGCGCGCGATCTGCCGCGCGAAGTTCGACACCGCGAACGTCGGGGCCTGGCCGGGCCCCGCGTGGTTGAACGGCCGCGCCACGACGACGTCCAGCCCGTCGTCGGCGGCCGCGCGCAGCGCGAGTTGATCTTCGGCCAGCTTCGAGATGCCGTACGGATTGACCGGGACGAGCGGTGCGTCTTCGCGGATCGGGTCGTCGCTCGGTTGATAGACCTGCGCCGACGAGATGACCAGCACGCGGCATCTCGGCGCCGCGCGTTGTACCGCGCGAAGCAGATGGTGCGTACCGAGCGCGTTCGCGCGCAGGTGCGCGACCGGACGATGCCAGGAGGTGGCGACGTTCGGCGCGCCTGCCAGGTGATAGATGCGCGCGGGCGCCGCACCGGCGACGGCGCGCATGACCGCCGTGGCGTCCGTCAGATCGACGCTGCACCACGTGACCAGCCGGTCGCGGTCGGGCGGGTGGCCGCCAGGCCGATGCCAGGCGACGACCGACCGATCGCCGTCGGCGGCGAGGCGATCTAGCAGGTGCCGGCCGGCGAAGCCGGTGGCGCCCGTGACGATCGTCGGTCCCTGGGACCTCGAGGTGTCAGGCCGGCGCACGTCCACCGTACTGCGCCTGGTAGTACCGCCGGAAGGCCGCGTCGCCTTCCTTGATCGGCCGCCACCAATCTTCGTGTGTCGTGTACCACGCGACAGTCGCCGCGAGGCCGGCGTCGAACGGCACGTGCGGGGCCCAGCCGAGCGCCGCTATCTTCGTCGTGTCGACCGCGTAGCGCCGATCGTGTCCCTGCCGATCGGTGACCGGGCGGATGAGCGACGTGGGCCGGCCGGTGAGCTCGAGGATGCGGCGCGTCAGGTCGACGTTGGCGACCTCGTTGCCGCCGCCGACGTTGTAAACCTCGCCGCGCTCGCCGTGCGCGATGACGACATCGATCGCGCGGCAGTGATCCTCGACGTGCAGCCAGTCGCGCACATGCATGCCGTCGCCGTAGAGCGGCAGCGGCTGCTCGTCGATCGCGTTCGTGATGAACAGCGGGATGACCTTTTCCGGGAACTGATACGGACCGTAGTTGTTCGAGGCGCGGATGACCGTCACAGGCACGCCGTAGGTCGCCCAATAGCTGTAGGCCAGCCGATCGGCGCCGGCCTTGCTCGCCGAATACGGGTTGCGCGGCCGAAGCTCGTCGGTTTCGCGGCTGCGGCCGCTCGCGACGGTACCGTACACCTCATCGGTCGAGATCTGGATGAAGCGCTCCAGCCCGGGCGCCTGGCGCGCGGCGTCGAGCAACACGAACGTCCCGAAGACGTCCGTCTGGATGAAGGTGCCCGCCGACTGCAGCGATCGGTCGACGTGCGTCTCGGCCGCGAAGTGGACGACGATCGCGGCCTCGCGAACGAGGCGGCCCGCGACCGGCGCGTCCGCGATGTCGCCCTGCACGAACCGGTGTCGCGGATCGTCGAGCACGCCCGCGAGGTTCTCGAGTCGTCCGGCGTAGGTGAGCTTGTCGAGCGTCGTGATGCGCCAGTCCGGATGCGCGGCGAGCGCCCAGCGGACGAAGTTCGATCCGGTGAATCCGGCGCCGCCCGTGACGAGAACGTCCACCATTGCGTCGGTCCTACCAGCGGATGCTGACTTCCGAGTTGTCGCCGAGCATGAAGCGGTACGCCGACGGCCGCACGGGCAGCCGGCTGATGACGACGTGTCGGCCGATGAGGCTGTCCTCGATGCGATTGGCCAGGTCCGTGATGCGCGCGCCCTCGAGCACGATGCTGTGTTCGATTTCGGTGTCGCGCAGCTCGACGCGGTCGCCAATCGCCGTGAACGGGCCGACGTAGGCGTGCGTGATGCGCGCGTCGGCGCCGATGACGACCGGACCGCGCACGACCGATCGCTCGATGATGGCGCCGGGACTGACGATCACCTTGCCTTCGACGCGTGACGCATCGTCGACCGTGCCCTCGATGCGCGGTTCGATCGTGTCGAGGATGAGCCGGTTCGCCTCGAGGATGTCCTCCAGCTTGCCGGTGTCTTTCCACCAGCCGTCGACGACGTGCGGCCGCACCTCGAGGCCCGCGTCGACGAGATGCTGGATGGCGTCCGTGATCTCGAGCTCGTCGCGCGCGCTCGGCCGGATGGCCTTGACCGCGTCGAACACCGACGGGCCGAACATGTACACGCCCACGAGCGCCAGATCGCTCCGCGGCTCGGCGGGCTTTTCGACGAGCCGCACGACGCGGCCGTTGGCGAGCTCGGCGACGCCGAACATCTGCGGGTCGGGCACGCGCGCGAGCAGAATCTGCGCGGCCGGCCGTTCGCGCGCGAACTCCTCGACGAAGCCCGCGATGCCGCGGTTGAGCAGGTTGTCGCCGAGGTACATGACGAACGGCTCGCCGCCGATGAACGCTTCGCTGATGAGCACGGCGTGCGCGAGCCCGCGCGGCGCGTCCTGCTCGATGTAGGTCACCGTCGCGCCCCAGCGTGCGCCGTCGCCCACGGCCTCGCGGATCTCGGCCTGCGTGTCCCCGACGACGATGCCGATGTCGCGGATGCCGGCCGCGACGAGCGCTTCGAGCCCGTAGAACAACACCGGCTTGTTGGCGACCGGCACGAGCTGCTTGGCGCGGGTATAGGTGATGGGGCGAAGGCGCGTGCCTCGGCCCCCGCTCAGGATCAGGCCCTTCATCGGCGCCCGGTATTATCTCCCACCACCGAACGATCCGAGGGGATTGGCGAACGAGCCGATGCCCGCCAGCGTGAACGAGATGCCGAACCGCCGATCGGACGGCACGCTGAGGAGTGGCGTGTCGATCGACTGGTAGTCGATCGATACCCCGCAGCACTGGCTGTTGTAGAAGGCCAGGACGCGCTGCTGCAGGAAGCCGTGCGCG